>NZ_LFQH01000160.1:0-394 GCF_001238605.1 Arthrobacter sp. ZBG10
AACCTGCCCCTGCACCCTCTTCCAGGACACCGTCACCCCCGGCATTTACGAAATCAACGACGGCGTCCCCCTCACCCTCGGCGTCCGCTTCAGCAGCACCACCGCCGGGACCATCACCGGGGTCCGCTTCTACAAAGCCGCCAGCAACACCGGCACCCACACCGGCACCCTCTTCACCGCTTCCGGCCAGCAGCTGGCCACCATCACCTTCACCAACGAAACCACCGCCGGCTGGCAAACCGCCACCTTCAACCAACCCGTCCCCATCAACGCCAACACCGAATACGTCGCCGCCTACACCACCCCCGGCACCTACTCCGCAACACCCGGTGGACACGGCACCGCCCTCACCAGCGGGCCACTCCGCACCACAGACGGCGCAGGAGCCTTCACC
>NZ_LFQH01000161.1:0-201 GCF_001238605.1 Arthrobacter sp. ZBG10
CCGGTGTTTTTCCACTGCGCCACAAACAGCTTCTGCGACCGCTTGGCAATCAGCGCCGTGATCCCCAGCGTCAACGGAATGGTCACCAGCGCAATCAGCGCCAGCGTGGGCGACAGGATCAGCATCATCACCAGCACCCCCACCACCGTCAGCACCGACGTGACCGCTTGCGAAATGGTCTGCTGCAGGCTCTGCGACACG
>NZ_LFQH01000162.1:0-218 GCF_001238605.1 Arthrobacter sp. ZBG10
AGCTTTTTCATCTGGTGGGTGGCGTTGCGGCCTTCGAAGTGGGGTCCGAGTCCGTAGCCCTTGACGGTTTTGGCGAGGATGACGGTGGGTTTGCCCTTGAATTCGGTGGCTGCCTTGTACGCGGCGTAGACCTTGCGGTAGTCGTGGCCGCCGCGTTTGAGGTTCCAGATCGCGTCGTCGGAGAGGTCCGCGACGAGGTCCTTGGTCGCGGGGTCCTT
>NZ_LFQH01000163.1:0-237 GCF_001238605.1 Arthrobacter sp. ZBG10
TTCAGGGCCACTCCGCGCACAATGCGGGTGCCCCAGAACGGCGGCGCGGGAACAGCGTTGTCAGCCACGACGTCGGAGCGGCCGGGCATGGCTTCGGGCTCGGTCACGGTGAACCTGGGGCCGCTGGTGTGGATGCGCTTCTTGAGCGGCGGAAGGCCGACGGCGGCCGGGTCGGCGCCGCGCGCTACCCGCACCAGCGGTTCCATCAGCGCCAGGCCCTCGAAGGCGTCCTTGGCG
>NZ_LFQH01000164.1:0-204 GCF_001238605.1 Arthrobacter sp. ZBG10
CAACAGCGAAGGCAATATCCGTGGCGGTGGGGATGGCCCAGCCGCGGAGGGTCTCGGGGCTTGTCAGGTTGATCGCAGCGTAAATCAGGGCCGGAACCACCACGCCGCCGGCCGCTGCAGCTACCGGAACGATCGACTTTTTGATCTCCCGCAGGTCCCCGGCCACAAACTCGCGCTTGAGTTCCAGGCCCACCAGGAAAAAGA
>NZ_LFQH01000165.1:0-279 GCF_001238605.1 Arthrobacter sp. ZBG10
GCGTTCATCCAGTACTCGCGGCAGTTCACCATGCCGCTGGCGCAGCTGGGGTCCATGGCGAACCTGCTGCAGTCCGGGGTGGCGTCCGCTGAGCGGGTGTTCTCGCTGCTGGATGAGGAGGAGGAGCTGACGGACCCGGACGCGCCGCTGCGGCCCGAATCGGTGCGGGGGCGGCTGGAGTTCGAGGACGTGTCCTTTGCGTACTCGGCGGACAAGCCGTTGATCTCTTCGCTGTCTTTGATGGCGGAGCCGGGGCAGACGGTGGCGATTGTGGGGCCC
>NZ_LFQH01000166.1:0-245 GCF_001238605.1 Arthrobacter sp. ZBG10
GGCTTTGAGTGAATGGTCTGTGTCACCCAGGCGCAGCCCCTGGGCGGTGGTCAGGTACTGGCCGGACTGGGCGCGCGAGGTGGCCGGCGCCCCGGTGGGGCTTCCCGTGGGGGACACGGCCTCCGGCCCTTGCTGGTCAGGCTTGGGCGGCAACGGCTCACGCGGAGCGGTGGGTTCTTCGACGGCGGGAGGCTCGGTGGACGGAGCGCCCGGAATGACGATGTTGTCTTCAACTGGCACGATAC
>NZ_LFQH01000167.1:0-269 GCF_001238605.1 Arthrobacter sp. ZBG10
GTGGTGCCGCCGTGGTGCCAGGGGTGGATGTGGTCGGCGTCGTTGTCGAGGGTGTTGTTGTTGCATCCGGGGAAGGTGCATTTGGCGTCGCGGAGTCGGAGCCAGTGGCGCATGGCGGGGGTGAGGCGGTAGTTTTTGCGGCCGATTTCCAGGGGTGCGCCGTCGCGGGGGTCGATCAGGACGCGGTGGAAGGATTCGGCGCCGTTGGCGATGAGGTCCCTGGCCATGGAGGGTGGGATGGGGCCGTAGCCGTCGAGGATCGCGGGTTC
>NZ_LFQH01000168.1:0-236 GCF_001238605.1 Arthrobacter sp. ZBG10
CCGTGGAAAACCTTGACTCCCAACAATGCTGGGAACTCCTGCGGCAGGTATCGGTTGGACGGCTGGCGGTGTGGGTTGATGACCACCCCGACATCTTTCCGCTCAACTACGCAGTGGACCATGGCAGCGTCGTCTTCCGGACCGGCGGGGGAACCAAACTTGGCGGCGCCTTGGGCGGGACTCCGGTTGCGCTGGAGGCCGACGGCGTCGACGCGGCTTCGGGGATGGCCTGGAGC
>NZ_LFQH01000169.1:0-200 GCF_001238605.1 Arthrobacter sp. ZBG10
GGCCTGACCTGCGGGTTCAACGCCGCCGCGGCCAGCGACCCGGACGGGACCATCACCAACTACGCCTGGGACTTCGGTGACGGCAGCAGCGGCACCGGTGTCTCGCCGTCGCACGCCTACGCGGCCGCCGGCACCTACAACGTCACCCTGACGGTCACGGACAACGGCGGCGCCACCGGCACGGCCACCCAGGCCATTAC
>NZ_LFQH01000017.1:0-19144 GCF_001238605.1 Arthrobacter sp. ZBG10
AGGATCTGCAGGGCGCGGTCCACGCCCAGCCGGCCGCCGGCCATCAGGCCGTAGAGGTATGCGCGGCCAATCAGCGTGAAGTCCGCGCCGAGGGCCAGTGCCGCGACGATGTCCGCGCCGCTCATGATGCCGGTGTCCAGGATGATCGCGGCGTCGGAGTTGTCCTTGGTGAAGGCTTCCTTGACCTCGGGGAGCAGGTGGAACGGGATGGGTGCCCGGTCCAGCTGACGGCCGCCGTGGTTGGACAGCACCACACCGTCGGCGCCGTGGTCCACCACGCGGCGGGCGTCCTCGGCGGTCTGGATGCCCTTGACCACCAGCTTGCCCTTCCAGGTCTCGCGCAGCCAGTCGAGGTCTTCGAATGTGAGGGTGGGATCGAACATGGAGTTGATGAGGTCGGCGACGGTGCCGGTGTAGCGGGACAGCGATGCGAAGGTCAGTGGCTCGTGGGTGAGGAAGTTGAACCACCAGGCCGGCCGGTAGGAGGCGTCGAGGACGGTCTTGACGGTCAGTGCCGGCGGAATGGTCATGCCGTTGCGGACATCGCGCAGCCGGGCGCCGGCGACGGCGGTGTCCACGGTGACCATCAGGGTGTCGTTGCCGGCCTTGGCGGCGCGTTCGATCAGTTCGAGGGACCGGTCGCGGTCCGTCCACAGGTAGAGCTGGAACCAGTTGCGGCCGTTCGGGGCTGCCGCTGCGACGTCCTCGATGGATGCGGTGCCCATGGTGGAGAGGGTGTAGGGGATCCCGGCGGCTTCGGCGGCCTGCGAGCCGGCGTACTCGCCCTCGGACTGCATCATCCGGGTGAAGCCGGTGGGGGCGATGCCCACGGGCAGGCGGGAGGTCTTGCCCAGGATCTCGGTGCTCAGGTCGATGCTGGAGACGTTCCGGAGGATGCCCGGACGGAACTCGATGTCCAGGAACGCCTGGCGGGCGCGGCGGAGGGTGATTTCCTCCTCGGCGGCACCGTCCGTGTAGTCGAACGGTGCCTGCGGGGTGCGGCGCTTGGCCATGTCGCGCAGTTCCCAGATGGTGCTGGCGCGCTTGAGCCGCGCCTCCTTGCTGAACTCCGGCTTTTTGAACTGCATCAGCGGGGCCAGGTCCGAGTACTTGGGGATCCGGCGCTTCAGGGCCGCGGGCACTGACTTCGCAGCGGCGGCGGGAGCGGAAACAGGCGCGGCCGGAACGTCCGTGGCGGCCGTGGCCGGTGTGGTTTCCGGATTGTTGGGCTGGATGGTGTGGGTCATGGCGTCCTCCATTGGGCCGGCAGGTCCGCGGCGGAACCTCTGTGGTCTAACCACACTGTAGGGCATGTGGTCCAACCACATCAACTACCATTGCATCATGCGTACCCACCAGCTGGTCCTGACCTGGATCGAGAACGAACTTTCCGCTGGCCGGCTGATGGTGGGCGGCCGGCTGCCGGCCGAACGGAGCCTTGCTGAGCAGCTGGCCGTGTCGCGGACCTCGGTCCGGGAAGCCATCCGGATCCTTGAAGCCATGGGGGTGGTCCGTGCCGGGGTGGGCTCGGGCCCCGAAGCCGGCACCGTGGTGATTGCGGATCCGACGGCGGCCCTGGGCTCGGCCCTCCGGCTCCACGTGGCCACCCAGCACCTGCCGGTCAAGGACATCGTGGAAACCCGGGTGCTGCTCGAATCCTGGGCGGTGTCCCAGGCCAGCCCGGACGCCCCGGGGCTCCGGAACGCTGCGGCGCTGCTGGCCGGGATGGACGAGCCGGGCCTGTCAGTGGACGAATTCCTGGCCCTGGATGTGCAGTTCCACCTGGCATTGGCGGATGCTGCCGGCAACGCCGTGGTGAGCGCCATGATGGGCTCGCTGCGCGAATCGATCCAGGGTTACGCGGGGCGGCTGACCGCCAACCTTCCTGATTGGGCGGCCACCGCGTCCCGGCTCATGGCAGAGCACCACCAGATCCTCGACGCCATTACCGCGCACGACGGCGGGCGGGCGGCAAAGCTCGTGGCGGCCCACATCGAGGGGTACTACCAGGAGGCGGGGCTGGGTCCGTCCGCATGACCCTAGGGGGCCAGGCGGCACGGAGCCAGGCGGCTGCGGAGGGTGGTCCGACCGGACCGGAAAAGCTCAGCCGTGGACTGCCTGCCGTGGAGCCTTGGCCGGTCCGGTGGAAGCCCGCACTTCCAGCCGTGGCTGGTAGCGGCTGCCCGGGGCGTCGTTGTCTTCCTTCCGGATGAGGGCCCGGAGCTGGTGCCAGGCCTGCTCGCCGAGTTCGGTGATGGGCACGGCCGCCGTCGTCAGGGCGGGGGTGGTGTACTTCGCGAAAGGGATGTCGTCGAAGCCTGTCACCGAAATGTCCCCCGGGACCTGCAGGCCGCGCTCATGTAGCCCGCTCATCAGGCCCATGGCCACGAGGTCGTTGAAGGCCAGGATTCCCGTGGCGCCGCTTTCCAGGACGGCGTCCACTGCCCCGTGGCCGGTGTCGAAGTCCGAGCCGCCTTCCAGCATCCTGACCTCCACCTGGGGGTGGGCGGCCTTGAAGGCCTCCAGGCCCTGGAGCCGGAGCCCGTTGGAGGCACTGCGGGGCGGACCGGACAGGAACGCAAGGCGGGTGTGGCCAAGTTCCACCAGATGTTCGGCGATGTCCTGGACCCCCTGCCCGTAATCCACCACCAGGCTGGGGATGTCGTCGGCATCGGTGGTCCGGTTGATCAGCACCAGGGGCCGCAATGACGGTGCGATCTCTTCCAGTTCGGCATCCGACATGCGCGGGGCGCAGAGGACCAGCCCGTCGCACCGGCGCCGGGCTTCGCCGGCCAGGATCGCTTCCTCGCTGGAAACCTCGAAGGAATCGGCGATGAGGACGCGGTAGCCGTCCTGCGCGGCGGCGCGGCTCAGGCCACGCAGGATGGCCTGGAAGGTGGGGTTGGCCAGGTCCGGGACCACAATGCCAATGGTGTCTGTTTTGCCCAGCGCCAGGCTGCGGCCCACAGGGTTGGGCTGGTACTTCAGCTCCGCAGCGGCTGCCCGGACGCGGGCGGCGATATCCGGGTCCACCGTGAAGTTACCGTTCATCACGCGGGAAACCGTGGCGTGCGAGACGCCTGCCTTGACGGCGACATCTGCGATGCCGATCCTGCCGGTTGCCGATCTCCTGACCATGGTGGTCCCTTCGTTTTATGCCGGGGCAGGGGGCGTTGGCCTCCTGCCTCCGGTGGCGGCATCCCACGCCGGGGTGCCGGGTAATGAGTCACAGCATATAACGGTGCGGGAAAACGATTTCTACTGTTTTCCCGCGTTTTCCCACACTATCCGGACAGTTTTCCGCCCGGATGGCACGACAGTGCCGAAGAAAACGGTTTCTGCCAGTGTCCATATGGTTGACGGATGGTGCCGGAGGTTGATACAAATCATATAGCGATCTGAGAAAACGCTTTCTCGCCGGGCGGAACAAAATGCCCACGCCGAACCTCCTGGAGCCGCCCACGCGGCCGGGTACACGTCGAAAGGGACCCCATGGTCAGCACAGCCGAGTCGAGTTCACCAGCAACGGCACCCCAGTCCGCTCCCACGGCCGGCACCGCTGCCGCAGGGACCGGAAAAGCCCGCCTCGCCCTGATCGGCACCGGCGGCCGGTCCGAAATGTACATCCGCGCCGTCTACGGCGAGCACGCCGGGACCGCCGAGCTGGTGGCGTTTTCCGACGTCAACCCCGGCCGGGTGGAGTTCTACCAGAAGCTGATCCAGGAACTGGGCGCGCCGGGACCGGTGGCATCGTTTGATCCCGCCGACCTCACCGCGTTCATCCAGGCCAACAACATCGACCGCGTTGTGGTCACCACGCCCGATTACACCCACGCCGACTACATCGTCGAAGCCCTGCGCGCCGGCGCCGACGTGGTGGTGGAGAAGCCGCTCACCATCGACGCCGAAGGTTGCCGCCGGATCACCGCCGCGGTGCAGGAGACCGGCCGGAACGTGGTGGTCACGTTCAACTACCGCTACTCACCGCGCAACAGCGCCCTGAAGGAGATCATCCAGAGCGGCGTGATCGGCAAGGTCACCTCCGTCGACTTCAGCTGGGTCCTGGACACCGTCCACGGCGCCGACTACTTCCGCCGCTGGCACCGCGAGAAGAAGAACTCCGGCGGCCTGCTCATCCACAAGGCCTCGCACCACTTCGACCTGGTCAACTGGTGGATCAATGACGTCCCCGAGCGCGTCTTCGCCTCCGGTGGGCTGAAGTTCTATGGCGACAAAAACGCCGCGGAACGCGGCCTTGGCCCGCGTCCGGAACGTGGCACACCCGACGCCGATGCTCCCGCCACCACGGCGAAGGATCCGTTCACCCTTGACCTGCGGGATGACGAGCGGCTCAAGGCCCTCTTCCTGGACAACGAGCACTACGACGGCTACCGCCGCGACCAGGACGTCTTCACCGGTGGCATCACCATTGAGGACAACCTGGCACTCGTCGTCGAATACCAGGGCGGTCCGCGCCTGAGTTACTCCCTGAACGCCCACAGCCCGTGGGAGGGCTACCGCGTTTCCGTCAATGGCACCGAAGGCCGCGCCGAACTTGAGGTGGTGGAGCGGGCCGCCGTTACGTCCAGCACGGACAAAAAGACGGTGGTGGACCCGAGCGCAACCCCCATCGAGGAAGACGACGCCATCCGCCGCAACGGCGAGCGCCTGGTGGTCCAGCGCCACTGGGAAGCTGCCTATGAGGTGCCGATCGTCAACGGCGAAGGCGGACACGGCGGCGGTGACGCCCTGCTGCTGTCCGACCTGTTCAACGGACCCGGCGAAGATCCGCTGGGCCGGCCGTCCGGCTACCTGGATGGCCTGCGTTCGGTATCTGTTGGCATCGCCGGCAACCGCTCCCTGGAATCCTCCCTGCCCGTCCGCATCGAAGACCTCGACCTCGGTGTCGACCTTCGCCGCGGCGCCTAGTTTCGTGCCCTGAGAACCTGAAGGAACAACCATGAGCAGGATCTTTGTTACCGGCGGCGCCGGCCGGCTGGGCCGCAGTGTGGTGGCCGGGCTCGCAGCAGCCGGGCACCACGTCATCTCGGTGGACCGGGACGCCGTCCCGGCGGACCAGTTGCCGGCCGGCGTCGACCAGGAAACCGCCGACCTCCTGGCTCCGGGCGAAGCCGCCCGGCTGATCCGGGAAACCCGGCCCGACGCCGTCATCCACCTTGCGGCGATCGCTGTCCCGTTCAGCGCGCCGGAGGACGTCATTTTCGCAACCAACACCCGGCTCGCGTTTGCCGTTGTGGCGGCGGCAACGGAGGCCGGCGTGCACAGGATCGTCACGGCCAGCAGCCCCACCGTGCTGGGCTACGGATCGCCGGCCGGCTGGTTGCCGGAGGCGTTCCCGCTGGATGAACGGACCGTCCCGAAGCCCTGGAACGCGTACGCCCTGTCCAAGCTGATCGCCGAACAGACAGTGCAGATGTTCGCTGCGGCCCAGGGCCAGGGGATCCGCTACGCGGCCTTCCGGCCCTGCTACGTGATCTCGCCCGAAGAGTGGGAAGGCGCGCCAACCCAGCAGGGTCACACGCTGGCCGAGCGGCTGGCGGACCCCGCGCTCTCCGCGCCGGCCCTGTTCAACTACGTGGACGCCCGGGACGTGGCTGACTTCCTGGACCTGCTGCTGGCAAGAATGGACACCATCCCCAATGGCGAAACCTTCTTTGTGGGCGCTGCCGATGCCTTGGCCGTTGCCCCGCTGGCGGAACTGATGCCGGCGTTCCTGCCCGGCAGCGAAGCCATCAGCGCCGGCCTCACCGGCACCAGCCCCGCCTTCTCCATCGCCAAGGCCCGGGACCTCCTGGGCTGGCAGCCCAAGCGCAGCTGGCGCACTGAACTTAAATCCCACATCCCCAACGAAGAGCCCGCCGCGCTGGTCAGCGCCGGCAACGGCCCCAAGGAGACACCATGAAATTCGACGGCGTACTGTTCTTTCCCGTCACCCCCTTCACGGCCGAGGGTGCCGTGGACACGGACCTGCTCAAGGAGCACATCAGCTCCCGGCTGCCTTTCGGCCCCGGCGCCGTTTTTCCCGCCTGCGGCACCGGTGAATACCACGCCCTGAGCCTCGAAGAGGTGGGCACCGTGGTTCGCGCCGCCGTCGAGGTTGTGGCCGGGAAAGTGCCCGTCGTTGCAGGCGCCGGCGGCCCGCTGGGCCACGCCCTGGCCTCGGCCCGGGTTGCCGAGGAAGCCGGCGCCGATGCGCTCCTGGTCCTGCCGCCTTACCTGGTGACAGGTCCCACCGACGGCCTGGTGGCCTACATCGAGGCCGTGGCGGACGCCAGCTCACTGCCGGTCATCGTCTACCACCGCGGCAATGCGAAATTCACGGCAGCGTCCATGGTGCGGCTTGCAGCCAACCCCAAGGTGATTGGCTTCAAGGACGGCCTGGGCGACGTGGGCCTGGCCCAGGAGATCGTATCTGCGGTCCGCGCCACCGGCCGGGAGGACTTCGCGTTCTTCAACGGCCTGCTGACTGCGGAACTGACCCAGGGCGCCTACCGGGGCCTGGGCATTCCGCTCTACTCCTCCGCCGCGTTCGCGATGGCCCCTGAAATCGCCAAAGCGTACTATGACGCCTACATTAATGGTGACGAGGACCGGCGCAACGCCCTGCTGGAGGGCTTCTACGCACCCCTGGTCCGGCTCCGCGACCAGACCCCCGGCTTCGGCGTCTCGCTGATCAAGGCCGGGCTCCGCCTGGCTGGGCTCCCCGTGGGCCCCGTCCGGCCGCCGCTGACCGACCCCACCGAGGACCAGGTCCTGGAGCTCAAGGCCATCCTCGCCAAGGGCTACGAGCTGGCCGGCAGCTGATGAGCGCCCCCGCCGCCGGGGCGGTCCGCACCGCACCGAGGATCACCGGGCTGTCCACCCGGCTGATCACGGTGCCCCTGCGCCTGAGCTGGGGAGCGGACGCGCCGGAAAACCACGTGATTGTCACCGAACTCCACACGGACGACGGCGGCACCGGCCACGGTTTCTCCTGGACGCCAACCATCGGCCCGCACGCCGTCAAGGCGTTGCTGGACCACGACATTGCCCCGTTCATCACCGGGCTCCCGGCCCACCCCGAAACGGTGTGGGACGCCTTGTGGAAGCGGCTGCACGAAGCGGGCGGCGGCGGGCTCACCACCATCGCCATGGCCGGGGTGGACCTTGCCCTCTGGGACCTGCAGGCGCGGCAGGCCCACACCTCCGTTCCCGGCCTGCTGGGCCAGCGGCAGGAATCCGCCGAAGTCTACGGCTCCGGTGTCAACCTGCACTACACCCTTGACGAACTTGTGGACCAGACCCGCCGCTGGGTCGCCGCCGGGCACCGGGCCGTGAAGGTCAAAGTGGGTAAGCCGGACGTGCGCGAGGACGCCGAACGCCTGGCAGCAGTGCGCTCCGTGCTGGGGCCGGACCGCAAACTCATGATCGACGCCAACCAGCGGTGGGACCTGCCCACCACCTTCAAAGCACTGGACGTTTTGGCTCAATTCGGCCTGGAATGGCTGGAGGAACCCATCCGGGCCGACGACCTGTGGGCCTACCGCAGGCTCCGCAAGCATTCGCCGGTCCCTATCGCCCTTGGCGAAAACCTGCACACCATTTACCGGTTCCGCGATTTTATTGAAGCGGAAGCGGTGGACATCATCCAGCCCAACATCATCCGGGTAGGCGGCATCACGCCGTTCCGGCGGATTGTGGAACTGGCACGGACCAACAGCATCAAGGTGATGCCGCACCTGCTGCCCGAGCTTTCGGGGCAACTGGCGCTGACCCTGGCAGAGCCCACGCTGGTGGAGGATGTTGAACAGGCATCCTTTGAACAGCTGGGCATCCTGGCCGGACCGGCGCCGGTGACCTTCAGCAACAGCCGGGTGAGCCTGACGGACCAGCCCGGCCTGGGATTCAGCTTCCGGGATCCCTGGCAGCCCTGATCGATCCCGCAGCCACCACACCAGATACAAGGAACAGGTACCCAACGTGACTACTGCAACGCTTTCCCTGTCAGACCTCACCGCCGCAGCCACTACGGCGGCCAGGATTTCGGCCGCCGCATCAGACGCGGAGCGGGCCGCCTGGCTCACGGCCGTGGCTGATGCACTGGATGCCAACTCCGCCGAACTGGTGGAGATCGCCGATTCCGAGACCCGCCTGGGTGTTCCGCGGCTCACCGGCGAGGTGGCCCGCACCTCCGGCCAGCTGCGCCTGTTCGCCAAGGTCATCACCGAGGGCTCCTACCTTGAAGCGGTCATCGACCACGCTGACCCGGCCGCCACGCCGCCCAAGCCGGACCTCCGCAGGCTGCTGAAGCCGATCGGCCCGGTGGCTGTTTTTGCCGCGTCCAACTTCCCGTTCGCGTTCTCCGTAGCCGGCGGCGACACTGCCTCCGCACTGGCGGTGGGTTCATCAGTGATCGTCAAGGCGCACTCCGGCCACGTCCGGCTGTCCGAGCGGACCGCGGAGATCGTGACCGCAGCCCTGCTCGGTGCCGGCGCCCCTGAAGGCCTGTTTGCGCTGGTCAGCGGCCGCGAAGTGGGTACCGCGCTGGTCCAGGATCCCGCCATCAAGGCCGTGGGCTTCACCGGATCCATTCCCGGCGGGCGGGCGCTCTTTGACCTCGCCACCTCCCGGCCCGAACCCATCCCGTTCTACGGCGAGCTGGGCAGCCTGAACCCCGTGGTGGTCACTGCCGCTGCGTTGGAGAACCGCTCCGCCGCCCTCGCGGCTGGCCTTGCGGGTTCCTTCACCCTGGGCGCCGGCCAGTTCTGCACCAAGCCGGGCCTGGTGTTCATTCCGGCCGGCACCACGTTTGCCGCCGACCTCGCCGAAGCCAGCAAGGACAAGCCTGCCTTGCCGATGCTGACCGGCAGGATCGCCGAGGCCTACCCGGGCGGCCTGCACAGCTTCGCTGCCGTCCCCGGCGTGGAGGTGGTCAGCGGCAGCGTTGACCAGGACGCCGCCGCCAACGGTGCAGCCCCGGTGATCTTCTCCACCACCGCAGCCCACGTGCTGGACCGCCCCGAAGAACTCCTCGAGGAGTGCTTCGGGCCCACCACCATGTTGATCGAGTACACCAACCAGGCAGAGCTGGCCGAGGTCCTCGCCAAGGTTCCCGGCAGCCTGACCGCCACGGTCCACGCCGAGCCCGGCGAAGACGTCGCTTCTGTGGTGGAACAGCTGGCCGGCCTGGCAGGACGCGTGCTGTTCGACGGCTGGCCCACCGGGGTGGCAGTCAACTGGGCGCAGCAGCACGGCGGCCCGTACCCGGCCACCACCTCACTGTTCACCTCGGTAGGGGCCACCGCGGTCCGCCGGTTCCAGCGTCCGGTGGCCTACCAGGATGCCCCCGAATCGGTGCTGCACCCCGCCCTGCAGGACGCCAACCCGCTGGGCATCCCGCGCCGCGTGGACGGCAAGCTGGTCCTGCCGTAACTCCAGGGACCTGCAGCAGGCTGCTTCATTCAACAGAAAACCCCGGGACGGATGTCCCGGGGTTTTCTGTCTGCCGGGCAGGCCCTACAGCTGCAGCGTGAGGGGCCGTGCCAGCCCGTTCACGGTGGCCGCGGGCCAGCGCGGATCAGCCGTGAGGACCTGGACGCCCGAGCCGGTCAGCTGGACCGTATCCTCGATCTTGACGCCGGGTCCTGACGGGTTCCACGTGAAGGGCTGGTCCTGGACCACGGTATCGGTGACAGCAGCCGTGACCCGCGGATCCCGGCCCGCGTAGCCGGCGGGGCCGCCCTGGTGATGCTGTTCCCACTGCTCGGCGCCGAAGCCGTGCCGGACATAGGCGGACTTGATCTCGGTAAAAACCCGGTCAAGGGTGGTGCCGGGGACGGTGGCGTCGAAGATGTCGGCTTCCACGGCCGCGATGCGGGCCTCGGCGTCGCGCTCGGCCGGACTGCCGGCGTCGAACCTGACCCACCGGGTGATGTTGGCAACCAGGCCGTCCCGGCGGGCGCACACCACGGCCATGGCGCGGCGGCCCAGCGGCGAGTGGGTGGCCAGCGGGTGCCGGAACTGGCTGCGGGCGCTGCCGTTGCAGAGCAGGACCAGGGGCTCCGCACCGGCGGCCACCACCCGCCCGGCCAGGGCTGAGGCGATGTCGAACTCCGTGGTGCGGGGTTTTGCGGTGGACAGGACGTCCGTCAGGATGGCAGCCAGTTCGGCGCCCAGCCTGGCGTAGCGGTCGCTTTCCGCCGGCAGCAGCTGCTGCCTGGCCGCCCGGAGTTCCGCCGCGACATCAGCTTCGGCCAGGGGAGCTGAGCCGGGTGCCCCCAGGGCTGCCGCGGCCTCGTGCAGGCTTCCGTACCAGGGCGCCGTGTGGAGGGCGACGCCGGACGGCAGCTCCTCGGCGGCGATCCGGCCCGCTTCGTTGTTGAAGGTGACCAGGTGGTCGCCGTCGCGGTCCACCAGCATCGCGGCAACGGGGTCGCCGGCGAGGCTGATGTGGACGCGGCTGCCGTCCAGGTACCAGGTGAGGGCCGTGTGGGTGGAGAGCAGCAGGGAATCCCGGCCGGCCGCGTCCAGGATGTCCAGGACCCGGCGCCGTTTGATGGCCCGGTCCGCCGCGGAGGCAGGGGCAGCGCGCGTGCCGGACTCAGGTGCGGGTGGCTGCAGCTGGCCGGGGTTAACTGTTGTCTGACTCATGTGAGGTCCCTTTGCTGCTTGATCAGTGCTTCGATGTCGGGGGTGCCCAGGATGCCGTCCGCCACCAGGACGGTGACGCGGCGCCGGACGGGATTGCCGGGGGCGGCGATAACCGGGGTGTCCCAGGCGAGCGACTGGCCCACCCCGGGGTAGCCGTCAACGCGGACGAACCACGGGTCCGTGGAGCCTGTTTCGGCGAGGAAGACCAGCGTGGCACCGGCCGCGGCGCCGCCGTCGTCCGTGGTGAAGGAACCGGACCAGGCCAGCCAGGGCGCCACGCTGCCATGGACAGCGGACTCGCCCTCGCTGGCAGCGGTCCGGACGGAGGCGTCGGTGCAGGCGGGGAACCGCCAGAAGAAGCCGCCGTAGCCGCCTTCGTGGCGGCCGTTGGAGCCCGGGCTGCCCAGGCTCACGGGATGTCCGCCGGCGGGGGAGAGCGCGAAGTCCAGCCCCAGCTGCCACACGCCGGGCCCGACGCCGCACCAGGACCAGGTGCGTTCCTCCACCAGGACGGGGGTGCCGTCCGGGCCCTGCCAGGACAGGGTCTCCTGCAACGTTCCCGGCTTCCCGTCCGCTGCGTCGGTCTGCGCCGCGGCGGTCACCGTGATGCTGCCGTGGTCAGGACGCCAGACGTACTGGCCGGCTGCGCGCGTGTAGGTGCGGCCGCCCCAGAAGTTGATGCCGTCCACATCCTGGAGGGCCACGCCGGCGCCGAGGTGCCACACGTGGTCCAGCGGCTGGTGGTCCGTGACCACGGTGCCCGCAGCGGTCCGGACAGGGTGCAGGTAGGGCCGGGGTGAGGACACCGCACGGATGCGGCTGCCGTCCTGGTACCCGGCCACGGTGTGGCCGGACAGCTTCAGGGTTCGTGCGGGCGGCAGGGAGCGTGCCCAGGGGACGCCGAGTTCTGCAAACGTCGCCTGGGACTTGGCTGCCCGGTCAATGAGGCCGGCGATGCCGTGGACCACGGGATGGGCGTCGTCGCCTTCGCCCTCCCAGGTCAGGTGCGCGTCGGGGATGGCCTGCGGGTCCGGGGCGGTACGGATGGCTTCCAGGACAGCGGTGAACGCACCGGTGTCTGCAAGGGAACTGAGGAGCGGAACACCGGTGGCCCGGGCCGCGAGCAGGTTCTCCAGCAGGTCCGTCCGGGTGTGCTGCTGCCGTTCTTCGCCTTCCGGGGTGCTGATGACCACCTCGTCCCGGGTGTAGAACAGGGTGATCTCGCCGCGGGTTCCGTGGATGGTGACGGAGGGGTCCAGTTGCGTGGGAGCGCACAGGGTCACGGCGCACAGCAGGATGGTGCCGGTGGCGGTGCGGACCCGGAGGACCGAGGTGTCGTCGCTTTCGGTGTGATGGGCCCGGTAAAGGTCAGCCTCCACCGAGACGACATCCGCCAGCGTGTGGGCCCCGGCCAGGTGCAGGCCCGTGGCCACGGCATGCGCCAGGGCGTTGGTGGCCACGCCGTCCACCACGTCGACGCCGCCCAGGTTCCGCTTCCCGGCCCAGCGGGAGCGTTTGAAGTATCCCTTGGTGCGGAGCCACTGGCCTGTGGCGCTCAGCCCCAGCACGTCACCGATGGTGCCCGCCGCGACGAGTTCCCGGATGGCCGGCAGCGCGGTGGAGCCGAGGCTCTGGAAGCCCACCTGGACGCGCCCGCCGGACGCCTCTGCGGCGGCCAGCATGTCCTGGAACCGGGCCAGCGATGCTGCCGGCGGCTTCTCCACGTAGACGTCCACCCCGGCCGCCAAGGCAGCGATGGCCAGGGGCGCATGGGTCTGGATGGGGGTGGCGAGGATGACCACGTCGGCGCCCGGTCCGTCGGCGAGCAGGGCGTCCAGGGTGGGGAACACGGCCACCGAACCGGCAAGTTTGCCTGGTTCCGGCGGGTTGGGGTCGGCGACGGCCACCAGTTCCAGGGCGCCGGCTGCTTCCAGCCGCGCGAGGTTTGCCAGGTGGCGCTCGCCGAAGCCGTGGACGCCTACAAGCGCGATGCGCGGAATGGCCGGCGGAGTGGCTGCTGCAGCCGGGGTGCCGTGTTCAGCGGTTGATTGCTGGGTCATGAATGGGGTCCTTGGGGGCTGGAGGGAATGCGGTGGGAGGCGTCGTCTGCAGGTAGAGGGGCGGTGGCGCCCAGGGTGCGGCCGAGGAATTCGAAGGCCTGGTCCTGCATGGCGGCCGTGAAAACGTGCCCGCCCGGCCAGAACGCTCCGGTGTACCTGTCCGCCGGGTGGAGGTTTTCAAGGATGGTGTGGGCCTGGCGCATGCCGGCTTCGGGAAACAACTGGTCGGCCAGCGCGTACTGGACCAGGAAGGCCGCGGCAGGGGAGCGTGCGGTGAGTTCGGGCCAATCGCCCAGTTTCCACAGCCCGGGTGTCTGCAGCAGCCAGGAGTGGGCATCGAGGTAGGCGGGCAGCAGCGATTCGAAGGTAGTCATCATGCAGGTGATGGCCGAGGCGCGGATCGCCGGGGTGAGCGCAGCCAGTGCAAGGGACCGGCCGCCGCCACCCGAGAAACCCATGCAGCCAAGCCGGCCGGCGTCCACGCCTGGCAGGCCGGCCAGGATGTCCAGTGCGGCGAGATCGTCATGGGCCACCATCCCGGCCAGGCTGGTGCCCAGCAGGCCGGCCGTTTTGGCGACGGTGTCCTCGTGGATGCCCGCGGCAGCGTTGTACAGGTCAGCTTCGGAGGGCACGACGCCGTCCTGCCGCCATTGCGCCCGCCTTGCCTCCAGCCCCGCCCCGGTCCGCCACGGCGGGGTGGACAGGTCGAAACCGCGGCTGCCCCAGGCGAACGAATCGTGGGCCAGGACGGCGAATCCCCGCCGGGCGGTTTCCGTGGCCAGTGCCTGTCCGTCGTACAGGCCGGCCCGGGCTGCGGCCGCCGACGGGTGGCTGTCCGGCAGCTCCACCAGCCGGTCCGCGCCACCGAACTTGTTGCCGCCGTGGCAGTGCAGCGCCAGTACCCCGGGGAGCTGGCCGGAACTGCCGGCCGGCCGGACCAGCCAGCCAGTGGTGCGGGGGCCAAAACCCAACTGCCAGCTGAGCTGGGAGGTGGTGACGCCGTCGTGCTCTTCCTCCCACTGCACTTGCACCTGCGGCGCTGCCGACGCGCCGGGAACTCCCAGCGCGTCGGCGAACTCCTGCGAAGCCGGCGTTCCGGCCCGGTACCGCGGATGGGCCCGGACATAGGCAGGCCAGTCCTCGTAGGCGGCAATCGCGCTGGGCCGCACTGTGTTGTTCACGAAACAGCCTCCGGACTGTGGTTGATGTGCACTGGCGTTACGTGGGGCCGGTCAGCCCAGGTTCTGGTTGACCTCGGAAATCATGGCCTTGGCGGCCTCCTGTGGGGAGACCTTCCCGAACAATACGTCCGTGTTGTACCGGTTCAGTACTTCCAGCGTGGCGGACGAGCCTGCGGGGAACGGCAGGGGAGCGGACACATTGAGCTCCGCGATGCGGTCAAGATAGCCCGCCTCCTTCTGCTGGGCGTCCTTCAGCAGCGGCAAAATTCCGGCTTTGAGCTCGGTGTTGGCCGGCATGCCGCGGTCGCTCTTGATCTTGGTGGCAGCGTCCATGTTGTTGACCAGGTAGTTGATGAACAACGCTGCTTCCTTGGACTGGGCGGACTTGCCGGAGATGGCGTATTCCATGGAGGAACGGAGCCACGCGCCGGGCTGCTTGCTCTCGCCGGGCATCTTCATCATGACCAGCGGCGCACCGGAGTAGGACGTCATCTGGTTGCTCCAGGAAATCTTCATGGCCTGCTTCCCCTGGCCCATGAGGGTCAGTTCGGGCTGGGCCGAGCCGTCCTCCACGGTCTGGGATGCTGACGGTGCCCCGCCGGTGTCCATCAGCTTCTTGTTCAGCTCGAACCAGCGGGCCAGGGTGTCCTCGCTGATGCCCATTTTTTTGCCGTCGTCGGTGTAAAGGGTTTCGTTGTTCTGGCGCGCCCACACGGCAAGGAACGAATCGTTGGACATCGGCGTGGTGCCGAAGGTGCCGGCCGGTGACTTGCTGGCCACTTCGGCCGCGATGTCCACGTAGTCGTCCCAGGTCCAGGTCTCGTCATCCGGCAACGGCACACCGGCGGCCTCGAAGACCACCGGATCGATGACCATGGACATGGAGTTCACACCCGCGGTGATGGTGTACTGCTTGCCGTCGATCTTGCCCAGATCCACGGTACCTTCGGCGAACTTGGACGTATCCAGCTGCTCGCTGACGGTGCCGAGGTCAAGCAGCACCCCCCGGCTGGCGTATTCGCTGGGGTAGGAGCCGCTCATGGCAAAAACATCAGGGGTGGTGCCACCGGCGATCTGGGTGGCCATCTTGTCCCAGTAGGAGCTGAACTCGGTGTTTTCGCCCTGGACCTTAATGGTGGGGTTGGCGGCCTCGAAGTCCTTGATCACGTCCAGGGTGGTCTTGGCGCGGGAGTCGTTGCCCCACCAGGCGAACCGGATGGTGACCGGATCATCCACGGTTCCCACCTTTCCGGCCTGCGGACTGCTGCCGCAACCTGTCAGGACCATTGCCAGTGCCGCCGTCGCCCCGGCAACCCCCATTACAGATCTATTAAGACGAAACCGCATTGTCCTGCCCCTTTGCTTGTGTGATCTAGTGTTGAGTGACGCCCAACACAGAAAACGTTTTCTCAAAAACTAACAAAGGGCTATACAGGAGTCAAGAAAGCGTTTACTTTGGTACGGAGCCGCTTTTTCGACGGCACCACTCCTGCAGCGCAGGGCCACCCGTTTTCCGGTACACGGATGCGGCGGGCCCGGCGGCAGGGGGTGCTGAACTTATCGCCCTCGGCGATTTTCACCTACGTGGAGGCCACGATGACCAAAGGAGACCACATGGCCGCGAAGCACATACCCAGGACACCGCGCCCGGCAGGAATGCCGGCAGCAGCGGTCCTGATGACAGGGACGGAGTCCCCGCAATGAGCGCCATGAGCGAGCTCAGCTCCATCAGCCGGCGGAAGGGCAAGATCACCGCCGAGGAAAAGAAGGCCAACGGCCGGGACAACAAGGCCGCGTACATCTTCCTGCTGCCGTGGCTGGTGGGCCTGGTGGCCATCACCATCGGCCCCATGCTGATGTCCCTCTACCTGTCCTTCACGGACTACAACCTGCTCCAGCCGCCGGAATGGACCGGCCTGGAGAACTTCACCCGGATGCTGACCGACGCGCGCCTGCACAACTCGCTGGGTGTCACGTTCACCTACGTGTTCATCGGCGTTCCGCTGCAGCTGGCGGTGGCCCTGCTCATCGCGCTGGTGCTGGATAAGGGCCTGCGCGGCCTTCCGTTCTACCGCTCCATTTTCTACTTGCCGTCGCTGCTGGGCGGTTCGGTGGCTGTTGCCATCCTCTGGAAGCAGATCTTTGGCACCACAGGCTTGGTCAACCAGGTCCTGGCGATGTTCGGCATCCAGGGGCCGGGCTGGATCTCGGATCCCAGCACGGCGCTTGGCTCCATCATCCTGCTGCACGTCTGGACCTTCGGCGCCCCCATGATCATCTTCCTGGCCGGCCTCCGGCAGATCCCGGTGATGTACTACGAGGCAGCCAAGGTTGACGGCGCGTCCACCCTCCAGCAGTTCTGGCGGATCACCCTGCCGATGCTGAGCCCCATCATCTTCTTCAACCTGGTGCTGCAGATCATCGGATCCTTCCAGTCGTTCACCCAGGCGTTCATCGTCTCGGGCGGCAACGGCGGACCCTCCGACTCCACCATGTTCTTCACGCTCTACCTCTACCAAAAGGGATTCGGCCAGTTCGACATGGGCTACGCCTCGGCCATGGCATGGTTCCTGCTGGTCATCATCGGTGTATTCACCGCCATCAACTTCATCGCTTCTAAGTATTGGGTTTTCTATGACGACTAAGCTGGAGACGCTGCCCACCCCGGAGAAGAAGTCCGGAGGCGCCGGCAAGCCTACGAACAACCGCAAGGCCCGAGTCCGCGAGTCCAGGGGAACCCTGGCGTTCAGCCGGGCCCAGCGCACCAAGGCGCTGACGAAGCATGCCATCCTCATCCTGGCCGGCGGCCTGATGATCTATCCGCTGCTGTGGATGGTGGTGTCCTCCCTGCGGCCCAACGAACTCATTTTCCGCGACCCCGGCCTGTGGCTGAGCAGCCTGGAAATGTCCAACTACACGGACGGCTGGTCCGCCCTGACCCACCCGTTCGGCCACTACATGCTCAACTCCGCCATTGTGGTGATCGGCTCCATCCTGGGCAACCTGATCTCCTGCTCCATGGCCGCCTACGCGTTTGCCCGGCTGCAGTTCACCGGCAAGAAGCTGTTCTTTGGCATCATGCTGCTGACCATCATGCTGCCGTTCCACGTGGTGATCGTCCCGCAGTACATCCTGTTCTCGCAGATCGGCTGGGTTAACACCTTCTGGCCGCTGCTGGTTCCCAAGCTGCTTGCCACTGATGCGTTCTTCGTGTTCCTGATGGTCCAGTTCATCCGCGGCATCCCCAAGGACCTGGACGAGGCGGCCCGGATCGACGGTGCGGGCCACCCGCGGATCTTCCTCCGCGTGATCCTGCCGCTGATGGTGCCGGCCCTGGCCACCACCACCATCTTCACCTTCATCTGGACCTGGAACGACTTCTTCGGCGCCCTGATCTACCTCACGGACCCGGACATGTTCACCGTTCCCGTGGCGCTGCGGGCCTTCGTTGACTCGCAGTCCGCCACGAGCTGGGGATCACTGTTCGCCATGTCCATCGTCTCGCTCCTGCCCGTGTTCCTGGTGTTCCTCTTTGGCCAGCGCTTCCTCATCAAGGGCATTGCCACCACCGGCATCAAATAGGCCTGCTGCCCCGCAGCACCAGCCCTCCCGCAAGCGGGCGGCCCGTCGATCCGGCGGGCCGTCCGCTTGTCCGCTGTCCGGATGAGGCCGCTCCCGGGACTTTCCGGTCGCGTTACCGGGCTGCCGGGTCGGGCCGGAAAATTGCCGTGAAAACGTCTTGTAATACAAGTTAGCCACTTGTACTATTAGGTCCAGTAAACGTTTTCGCAGTAACCCGGCGGCTCACGCCCAACATCCCGCATGAATCCCCAGCACCAGATCAACGAAGATCGGAGTTACCAGTGCAGCTCTTTTCCCGCACTGCGCCGGCCGCCAAAAAGGCAGCAGCCGCACCATCCCACGGCGCTCCCCGCCGAATCCGCAAGACGGCCCTGGTGGCCGCGGCCGCAGCCGCCGTCATGGCGCTCAGTGCCTGCGGCGGAGGCTCGGCACCGCAAAGTGCCGACGGAACCGTGGAACTTCGGTTCTCCTGGTGGGGCGGCGACAAGCGCGCCCAGCTGACTCAGGACGCGATCGCCAAGTTCGAAGCCGAAAACCCCAAGATCAAGATCAAGCCCGAATACGGCGACTGGAGCGGATACTGGGACAAGCTGGCCACCCAGGTGGCAGCGAACGACGCCCCGGACATCATCCAGATGGACGAAAAGTACATCACGGAGTACTCCAGCCGCGGCGCCCTGCTTGACCTGTCCAAGTACGACATCGACACTGCCAAGCTTGATGAGGCAGCCCTCAACGCAGGCAAGAGCGAAGACGGCCTGACCGGCATCGCCGCCGGCATCAACGCCGCCACCATCCTGGCCAACCCCAAGGTCTTCGAAGCCGCCGGCGTTGCCCTGCCGGATGATGCCACCTGGACCTGGGCCGACTTTGAGCGCATCGCGGCTGAGATCACGGAGAAGTCGCCCAAGGGCACCTACGGCGCTGCGGCCTACGGCACCGACGAAGCGTCGCTGGGTGTCTGGCTCCGCCAGGACGGAAAGTCCCTTTACACCTCCGACGGCAAGCTGGGGTTTGAACCCCAGGACATTGCACAATGGTGGGCTTTCCTGAAGGACATGAGCAAAAAGAAGGCTGTCCCTTCAGCCTCCGAGGTAGTCGAAGCCGAAGCTGCGGCCCTGGACCAGAGCGGCCTCGCCACCGGCAAAAACGGCATGGCCTTCTGGTGGTCCAACCAGGCCCCGGCTTTGGAAAAGGCTTCGGGCAGCGACCTGAAGATCCTGCGCTTCCCCACCAACACCGGTAAGGCCGACGACGCCGGCCTCTGGTACAAGGCATCCCAGTTCTGGTCCGCGTCCTCGCGGACCAAGCACCCTGAAGAGACCGCCAAGTTCATCAACTTCCTGGCCAACAACGTCAAGGCCGGCGAATCGCTCCTGGCCGACCGCGGCGTCTACCCCAACACCGACGTCCGGGCAGCAATCGAGCCCAAGCTAACGCCTGCCGACGTCAAGGTGGTCAAGTTCATCGACCAGATCAAGGACGAGCTGGGCGAGGCTCCGGCGCCGCCGCCGAAGGGCGCCGGCGCCATCCAGGAGATCATCAAGCGCTACACCTCGGAGGTCCTCTTCGAACGGTTGTCCCCTGAGGACGCCGGCAAGAAGGCATCCGACGAAATGAAGTCAGCCATCAGCAACTAGGTTTCAGTTACAACACCCCGGCCCCGGCAGG
>NZ_LFQH01000170.1:0-205 GCF_001238605.1 Arthrobacter sp. ZBG10
TGCCCCACCCGGGCCAGGACGTCCGCTGCCGCCGTGGAGCTTGAATAGTCGCCGGCCGCCGTGACGTGCAGTTCGCCGGCAACCGCGGGGATCGGGGCGGCTTCGGCGGCGTCGGTGCTGCCCGGCAGCAGTTCCGCCAGCACGGGATGCAGCGCCACGGTGCCCGCCATGACGACGGCGGCGCTCGCCAGGATGACGGTGGCGC
>NZ_LFQH01000171.1:0-604 GCF_001238605.1 Arthrobacter sp. ZBG10
GTCGACGAGATCCCGCAGCCGCACCGCCTCGCAGAACGCGGCTGGTAGCGGACATGACCATGCTGGGGACGCGCCCGGTGAAAACCGCCACGGGACGTGGCAGGCGGGAGGACTGGTCACAGCTGACCGGGCGCACCGTTGAGGTATGGATGCAGGGGGAGCACATTGCCACCGGCATTGTTGATCAGGCTGCCGACGATGACTCGGTGCTCTGGATCGCCGGCGCCGGCGCCGATACCCGGCGCCTGTTCGATAAATTCAGTGGCTACCAGATATGGGCCTGAACCCGCAGATATCCTGACTGCCAAGGCCTCGGCCGGACCCGTGTCCGCCGGGGCTTTGGCGTTTGTTCGTGCCCGTCCTGATGCCCGGCATTGACTGGCGGTCCCGACGGCGTCCGGCCACGCTGGTTGCGGTTTAACGCGCAGAGTCCTGTCCCCGGTGCCACTGGCGCCGGGGACAGGACTTCGGCTCAACTGAGGTCTGTCCTGTCCGCCCTATCGCGGTTGGCAGGCGCCCTGGTTGTGGGGATGCTTCCGGTTGGGGTCCCACCGGAGCAGTCGGCGTCCGTACAATTCTCGGAATCGTGGCGGGTGACGAGGTC
>NZ_LFQH01000172.1:0-227 GCF_001238605.1 Arthrobacter sp. ZBG10
GCTGGCCATGATCCTGCTGCCCATCTTCCTGGTCCCGGCCCGCCGGATGGGCTCGCGCCTTGCCGACCTGCGCCGGGAAGCGGCGGAGCACAACGCCGCCATGGGCACGCAGATGACCGAACGGTTCTCGGCCCCCGGCGCCACCCTGGTCAAGCTTTTTGGCCGGCCTGCCGACGAGTCCCGCGAGTTCGCCGTCCGCGCCGGCAGGGTGCGGGACATCGGCATCC
>NZ_LFQH01000173.1:0-386 GCF_001238605.1 Arthrobacter sp. ZBG10
TGCTGAGCCTGGGCCTGCGGGAGAACGGCTCGCTGGAGGTTCCCCAGGACACCGGCAACGGTGCCCCCGCTGGCTGGTACAACGGATCGCCGTCGCCCGGCGAGCGCGGGCCAGCCATCATGCTGGGCCACGTGAACGCCCTGGGCGGCAACAAGGGCGTTTTCGCGGACCTCCGCCAGCTCACCCCGGGCACCGAGATCAACGCGGTCCGGGCCGATGGCAGCACCGCCACGTTTGTGATGGACCGTGGCGCCGTCTACGGCAAGGACAACTTCCCCACCTTCGAGGTCTACGGCAACACCGCCGGGCCCGAGCTCCGGCTCATCACCTGCGACGGCTACGATCCGGCCACCGGCCTCTTCGACGACAACTACGTGGTCTACGCG
>NZ_LFQH01000018.1:0-66501 GCF_001238605.1 Arthrobacter sp. ZBG10
CCCCGCCAATGGCGGGACGGGCTGTCCGGACAAGCGGTTTAGCGCTTGGAGTACTGCTGTGCCTTACGGGCCTTCTTGAGACCGGCCTTCTTACGCTCGATCACGCGGGCGTCGCGGGACAGGTAACCGGCCTTCTTCAGGGTGGCGCGGTTGTTCTCGACGTCGATCTCGTTCAGTGAACGGGCGATGCCGAGACGCAGTGCACCGGCCTGGCCGGAGATGCCGCCGCCGTGGATGCGGGCGATAACGTCGTAGGCGCCTTCGAGATCAAGGATCTTGAAGGGCTCGTTGACGTCCTGCTGGTGCAGCTTGTTCGGGAAGTAGTTGTCCAGCGCGCGGCCATTGATGGTCCACTTGCCGGAGCCGGGCACAACGCGGACGCGTGCAACGGCTTCCTTGCGGCGGCCAACTGCTGCACCGGCAACAGTCAGGGCCGGACGCTCCTTCTTGGGAGCTGCAGCGTCTGCTGCGGAGCTCTCAGAGGTGTAGCTGGTCAGGGTTTCCTCAGCCTCAACGGCTTCGGTGGTCTCTTCGTTCTGAGCCACGGTTCTCCTTGTATTAAGTAAGTTGTTTGGTGGCCAGGACTACTGGGCGACCTGGGTGATTTCGAAAGTCTTGGGCTGCTGGGCGGCGTGGGGGTGCTCAGCACCGCGGTAAACCTTCAGCTTGCCCAGCTGCTGGGCAGCGAGGGAGTTCTTGGGGAGCATGCCACGGATGGCCTTCTCAACGGCGCGGACCGGGTTGGATTCCAGCAGCTCCGCGTAGTTGACGGAGGTCAGGCCGCCCGGGTAGCCGGAGTGGCGGTATGCGCGCTTCTGCTCCAGCTTGGCGCCGGTCAGGGCAACCTTCTCAGCGTTGATGATGATGACGAAATCGCCCATGTCCATGTGGGATGCGAAAGTGGCCTTGTGCTTGCCGCGCAGCAGGATTGCGGTCTGGCTGGCAAGACGACCAAGGACAACGTCTGTGGCGTCAATGACGTGCCACTGGCGGTTGATATCGCCGGGCTTCGGGGTGTACGTACGCACGGTGTTTGCCTCGTTCTTGTTCTGGCGTTCTTTTTTAGGCTCCACTCAGGGGTGGACACCTACTATCTATGCGCTACCGGAACAGAGGTGAGGACTCTATGTAACCAGTGATCCTGGGGCTCCGAATGCGCCCGTTGGGTAGTCATCCTGCAACCGGATTCCCACTCGGGCACGCACCATCGGAATAGGACACGCACAACGACTACCAAGATTAGCGCGTTAGGGGGTTCGGGGTCAAAATGGGGTGTCGGGGCGCCTAAAACAGCACGTCCGGCAGGGCCAATACAGGGGGTAGCGGTGGCTGAGTGGGGAACTGATGGCACGGGCGCCTGGCTGCTGATCCTGGCCGCCTTTCTGGCCGGCCTGGCCGCCTCCCCGGCGGCCGGGGTGCTGATCTTCCGTTTTATGCCCCGGCTCGGCCCCCCGCCGCGGACGTCAGTGCGGATTATGACGGCGGTCCTTACCGCCGTCATATGCGCCGCCTTCGCGGCGCGGCTGGGTGATACCGCGGCACTGCCGGCGTTCCTTTTCCTGGCCATTTTGGGTACGCAGCTGGCGCGGATCGACATCAGCCGGCATCTCCTGCCTAATCCCCTTGTGCTTTTACTGTTTTCCGGCGGCCTATTACTGCTATTAGTGGCCGCATTATTTGATAAGCAAGCTGGCAATGTCCTGAATGCGCTGCTTGGCGCAGGTATCTTGTTCGCCGGCTACCTTATTCTGGCCCTTATTTCGCCCGGCGGAATAGGAATGGGCGACGTCAAGCTTGCCGCGCCGGTGGGCCTGTACCTGGGGTACTTAGGCTGGAGCCAGTTGCTATATGGCGGGCTGTTCGGGTTTGTGGTGAACGGCATGGTGACCCTGGTGGTCATCAGCACGAAGCCCCGGAATACCACCAAAGAAGTGGCCCACGGCCCGTCAATGCTGGGCGCGCTGGCCGCCGTGGCACTGCTTTTGCGCTGACCGCAGCGGCCGCAGCTCAGCCGGCCGGCCCTGCCATCTGCCGCTTTCCGGCACCCAGTACTGCCTAACTGTCCACACCCTACTGAGTACCCGCCACCCCATCCGGGTAGGCCTTTTTCCGTGCCTGCGTAAAAAGTCGGGTACCACTACGCGTTGTTGCTGCGGTAGCGGAAATGGCAATCTCGTCTTAGCGAAATCCAGCCGCTAGGAAATATGGGGGCAGCTGGAAATTCGTTGAAATACAAAAAATCCATTTCACCGAATCAAAGGACAATACAATGACTTCTCTCATGGTCTCAATGACTGCTTTCATCGCCGGCATCAAGGATCGCTTCGCTTCCGAAAAGGGCGCAACGGCCGTTGAGTACGGCCTGATGGTCGCCCTGATCGTCATCGCAGCCATCGTTGGCATCACGCTCGTCGGCACCAACCTGCAGACGCTGTTCAACTCCACCATCGCACCCAAGCTCGTCTAGGGATCACACCCCACGCCCCGGCGGCCCCCAGTCACCTGGGGGCCGCCATAGCACTATCGAGCAAGGAATCAGGACATGAACAGTAAAGACGAGCGTGGCGCGGCGGCAGTGGAATTTGCGCTTGTCCTGCCGCTGCTGCTTCTCATCCTGATCGGCATCATCGAATTTTCCCTGGCCTTCAACGCCCAGCTGTCACTCAACCAGGCAGCCCGTGAGGGCGCACGGTCCATGGCGATCAGCAACAACGCGGCCGGCGCCGCTACGGCCGCCGGCAACGCAGCCGGCCGGCTGGCACCGGCATCAGTCTCCACCACCTTCAGTGTCACGGGAGGTGGTTCCACGTGTTCCAGCGGACAGCAGGTCACGGCCACCACCACTTATACGCTCACCACGGCGACAGGTTTCATCGATGGCTTCACGGGACCGATCGTCATGACGGGGAAGGGCACCATGCTATGCGGCGGCTGACCAAAGATCCGGAAAATGAACGCGGGGCCACAGCCATCGCGGTGGCCTTGACCATGGTGATGATGTTGGGCTTCGCTGCCATCGCCGTGGACGTGGGTGGCATGTATGCCGAGAAGTCCGTTGTCCAGAACGGCGCCGATGCCGCTTCGCTTGCGGTGGCGCAGACCTGCGCCAAGAACTCCACCCTGCCCACCTGCGCCAGCGGGTCAAGCCTTTCGGGTGTGCTCGCGAAGGCAAACGCCAAGGACAATCTCACTAACGTGCAGTCAACCATTGTGGACAAGGCTGCAGGCAAGGTGACGGTTATCACCAACGCCGAGGAGTCCTCGGGGGTGCACTTCTCCACCTTCTTCGCCCGTATCTTCGGCACCAACACCGCCAGTATCAACGCCGAAGCCCAGGCCCGGTGGGGCGGGGCGCAGGCCGGCACGGCTGCCATGCCCATCGCCTTCTCGTCATGCGAGGTGGATTCGTCCATCACTGCTGATGGCACCACGCAGTTCCTGCTGTCCCACGGAACCGGTGCGGGGAAGAAGGATACCTGCCACGACACCGGATCAGGCCTCGAGATTCCCGGCGGCTTTGGCTGGCTGCTGACTTCAAGCACGTGCAAGGTCAAAGTGGACCTGGCCTCCCCATGGGTAGTCAGCAACACCGGCAACAGTCCCGAGGCGGACTGTGCCGCCACGCTTCAGGGTTGGAAGACCAAGTTGCAGGCTGGCGGGAAGGTCGTTGCCCTGTTCCCGGTTTTCGATGACACCAGGGGAACCGGCTCCAACGGCGAGTTCCACCTCAAGGCTTTTGCAGCCATTGACCTTATGGGCTGGGACCTGGCCAATCAGGACCCCTTCAGCTACATGCCCGCGGCAGCGCAGGCCTTCAAGGATGCCGGGGGCTGGAAAAACAGCGACTTGGGCATTGTCGGCAAATTCATCCGCTATGTGGCCTTGGACGAATCCTTTGAGGTCGGCGGTCCCACCATCTACGGCGGCAATGTCGTGGAACTCACCAAATAAGGAACAAAGGAGAACACCGTGAAAACAAGGCTGCTGGGGGGCCTGGCAGCATTGCTGTTGGCAGTTGTCGGATCTGTACTGATGTTTAATTACGCACAGGCAGCCGACAACCGCGCACAGCAAGGCCTGGATCCCGTTCAAGTACTCGTGCTGCAAAATGCCGTTCCGGCCGGGACGCCGGTGGCTGAGCTGGCCAAATCCACCAAGTCCACGTCCCTGCCAGGTGCTGCCGTTTCCGCAGACGCCGTCCGGGATCTCTCTGAATACGCAAACAAGGTCACCACCGTGGATCTCCAGCCCGGTGAGCAGCTGCTGGGGGCCAGGCTCGTTGACCCCAACTCACTCGCTGCTCCCGGGACGGTAGCTGTCCCGAAGGGCCTCGAGGAAGTCTCGGTCCTGCTGGAACCCCAGCGCGTGATGGGCGGCCAGCTGAAGGCCGGCGATACCGTGGGTATCTACGTCTCCTACAAACTGGATGAAGCGGCCGGCGCCGATGCACCGGTCAACGCCGACATCAAGGGCTTCAAGGAGTTCACCCGGCTGGCATTCCAGCAGGTCCTGGTCACCAGCGTCCAGCAGGCGCCGGCGGAAGCCGGCTCAGACGCCGCCACGGACGGGCCGGCATTGCCCTCGGGATCGGTCTACGTCACGCTGGCCCGGAACGATGCGGATGCTGCCGAAATCGTCTTCGCTGCCGAGTTCGGCAAGATCTGGCTTTCCAAGGAATCGGCCGATTCGAAGGACACGGCAACCGGTCCGGTCACAGTGGGCAAGGCATCCCGATGAGCCGCTTTGTGGTCGTCACCGCCGCCCAGGACTTCCAGCGCAAGGTCCAACTCGCCGTCAAAGGCGCCCTGCACGGTTCAGTCCAGGTGCTCCCACCCTCGGTAATCCTGGGTGGACCCCAGGAACTCTTTGACCGCCTCACCGGCGAACCACCGGAAGTCCTGGTGTTGGGACCGGGCCTGCCGGAGAGCGACTCCCTCAAGCTCGCCACCGTCTTCGACCTCCAGTTCCCGGAAGTCAGCCTGGTCCTGGTTGAAGACACCGCCCCTGACCAGGTCATCCTGGCCATGCGGGCCGGTATCCGGGACATCATCAGCCCCAGCGCCGATGTGGACCAGCTGAGGATCCTCCTGGAGCGGGCGTGCCTGGCGTCGGCCGGCCGCCGGCGGGGTTTGGTTTCCGCGGCCGGACCGGAGCGGGAGCCCGGACGCGTCATCACCGTTATGTCGCCCAAAGGGGGCGTAGGCAAAACCACCGTCGCAACCAACCTGGCCATCGGCCTCGGCAGGATCGCACCCATGGGTGTGGTGATCGTTGATCTCGACGTGCAGTTTGGCGACGTGGCCAGCGGCCTGCTGCTGGAACCCGAGCACACCCTGCGGGAGGCAGTAGGCGCGGCTGCCTACCAGGACTCGATGGTCCTGAAGGCTTTCCTCACCGTGCACCCCAGCGGCATCTATGCCCTCTGCGCACCGAACACCCCCAGCGAAGCCGACCACATCAGCGGCCAGGCTGTCAGCCACTTGTTGAGCCAGATGGCTGCCGAATTCCAGTATGTCGTTGTGGACACCACCCCCGGCCTGGGGGAACACGTCCTGGCGGCACTGGAACAGGCAACGGATGCGGTATGGGTCTGCGGCATGGATGTTCCCAGCATCCGCGGCCTGCACACAAGCTTCTCCATCCTCCGCGAGCTGCAGCTCCTGCCCCAGGGCCGGCATGTTGTGCTCAACTTCGCGGACCGGCGCAGCGGGCTGACGGTCCAGGACGTGGAAGCCACCATCGGCGTCCCCGTGGACACCGTCATTCCGCGGTCCAGGGCGGTCCCCTTCACAACAAACAAGGGCATCCCCATCCTGCAGGAGAATTCCCGCGACGGAGCTGCAAAAGCCCTGGCCAAGCTTGTGGAACGGTTCGACCCCAAGCATTCAGCTGCACCACAGAAGAAAGTACATCGACGGATGGTGATCTCATGAGTCTCGCAGAACGGTTGCAGGCAGCACGCGGCGGCCCGGCCATGCCCACTCCCAGCGGAGCAGGTGAACATGTTGTTCCTTTTGTGGACAGCCCGGACACCGGATCCGCGCCGGTGGACGCTTTGGCGGCCATCAAGCAACGCGCCGGGAAGGCCCTCTTTGAGCGGCTGGGGGCGAGGCTCACGGACACCACCCTGAGCGACGAGGATCTGCGGCAGATCGCCCGCGACGAGCTCAGCACCGTCATCGATGAAGAGCAGGTTCCCCTGACGCCGGAGGAGCGTCGACGGCTGATCCGCGACGTGGGTGATGATGTGCTGGGGTACGGTCCGCTGCAAAGGTACCTGGACGATCCCTCCATCACGGAGATCATGGTCAACCGGCCGGACCAGATCTATGTGGAACGGAACGGCAAACTGCTTCAAACGGATGGCCGGTTCAGCAGCGAAGAGCACCTTCGCAAAGTGATCGAACGAATCGTGGCCAAAGTAGGGCGGAGGATCGACGAATCTTCCCCGCTGGTTGACGCCCGGCTCGAAGATGGTTCCCGCGTCAACGCCATCATCCCGCCCCTGGCGGTCAACGGCTCGTCGCTGACCATCAGGAAGTTCAGCAAGGTGCCCCTGACCGTGCCGGACCTGATCAGTTTCGGCACCCTCACCCCCCAGATGGCTGAACTGTTGGATGCCTGCGTCCGGGCGAAACTGAACATCATCGTCTCCGGCGGTACGGGTACAGGGAAAACCACCCTGCTGAACGTGCTCTCCTCCTTCATTCCCCCGGAGGAACGCATCGTCACCATCGAGGACGCCGTGGAGCTGCAACTCCAGCAGAGCCACGTTGTCCGGCTGGAGAGCCGGCCGGCCAATATTGAGGGGAAGGGCGCCGTGACCATCCGCGAGCTGGTCAGGAACTCCCTCCGCATGCGGCCGGACCGGATCGTGGTGGGTGAGGTACGCGGCGGCGAGTCCCTGGACATGCTCCAGGCGATGAACACCGGCCACGACGGCTCCATCTCCACCGTTCACGCCAACTCCCCCAGGGACGCTGTTGCCCGCTTGGAAACCCTGGTGCTGATGGCGGGCATGGACTTGCCCCTGCGGGCAATCCGCGAGCAGGTTTCTTCCGCCGTCAACCTCATCGTCCACCTTTCGAGGCTCCGGGACGGCACCCGCCGGGTCACGCACATCACCGAAGTCCAGGGCATGGAAGGGGAAGTGGTCACACTGCAGGACGCCTTTGTCTTCGACTACTCCGCCGGCGTGGACAGCCTCGGCAGGTTCCTCGGCCAGCCCGTCTCCACCGGTATCCGGCCCCGGTTTGCCGATCATTTCGCGGAGCTGGGGATTAATATCAACCCCGAGATCTTCGCACCCCGGCCCATGCAGATGGGGAGGCGATGACCGTGCCCGGCCAACTGGTATTCGTCTTCGGAATAGTTGCCATTACCGCTGCGGTGCTCATCGCAATGGTGGTCGTTTTCAAACCGGCGGGCGGCTCCGTACCGATGGAGCGGCGACGTCCGTTCGGCAACCCGGACCAGGGCCTGCTAACCCGGATCACCGAAGCCACGGTGAAGTTCGTGGAACAGAGCCTTTCCCGGCGGACGCCCGCAACATCGCAGTCCACCTCGTTGCTGGTCCAGGCAGGATTGACCCTGCCACGGGCCGACTTCCTGGTGCTTGCAGCGGCGGGAACCCTGGTCAGTGCCGTGGTGGGGTTCATCCTGCAGGGGGCCGGCATGGCCCTCCTGTTCGCCATCCTGGTTCCCGTCCTGGCAAGGGTCTACCTGTCGGTGCTGGTCTCGCGTCGCAGGAGCCGGTTCGGCGAACAGCTCACGGACACCCTGACCATGATCTCCGGTGGGCTGCGGGCTGGCCACAGCGTGCTCCGGGCCATCGATGCGGTGGCCCAGGAAGCCAACGAACCCACTGCTACGGAGTTCTCCCGCGTAGTGAACGAGACCCGGCTAGGCCGGGACCTGCAGGAATCCCTGGGTGATGTGGCGGTCCGGATGAAAAGCGATGACTTCCGGTGGATGGCCGAGGCCATCGAGATCAACCGCGAGGTGGGTGGCGACCTCGCCGAGGTCTTTGACCAGGTGGGCGAAACCATCAGCGAGCGGGCCCAAATCAAAGGCACCGTCAAGGCGCTGAGCGCTGAAGGCAAACTGTCGGCCATCATCCTGATGGCCCTGCCGATTCTCCTGCTGGTCTTCCTCAGCCTGGTCAACCCCAAATATATGGGCAACCTCTTCGGCCACCCGGTCGGCTGGATGCTGCTGGGAATTGCCACCGTCATGATGGCAATCGGCGGTTTCTGGGTCCATAAAATCAGCGATCTGAAATTCTAGGGGATTTGTTATGCAGCCAATTGTCTGGGGCATCATCGCCGTAACCATGGTGCCCGCATCCATCCTGCTGTGGTCGGTCGTCGCTGTCGACAGGAAGTCCCACACAGTGATCCAGGGCAACCTTGCCCGCGGTCTCAGTGCCGGCGACTCCGGGCCGAAAGCCCAGAACATGAACCTGGAGCGGATGGCGCAACGGCTAACGCCCAAAGGCTACATCGGAAAGCTGGACAGGCTCCTGGCCCTGGCCGGCAGGCCGGCGTCCATGCCGTTGTCCCGGCTCCTCGTCGCAAAACCGGCGCTGGCGCTCATCGCGGCCGTCCTGATGATGCTGCTGCTCAGCCGTGGCGCCACGCCGCAGCTGCTCCTGCTTGCCGTTTTCGTGACCGCCCTTGCCTACTTCGTCCCGGATCTGCTGGTCCACAGCCGGGGTGCGGAGCGGCAGAAGAAGATCCAACTCGAGCTGCCCAACACCCTGGACCAGATGCTCATTTCAGTTGAGGCCGGGCTCGGTTTCGAGTCGGCCATGGCCAAGGCAGGCCAGAATGGCAAAGGGCCCCTTGCAGTGGAACTCATCCGGACCCTGCAGGACATGCAGGTGGGCCGCAGCCGGCGCGAATCGTATCTGGCAATGGCCGACCGCAGCAGCGTGCAGGACCTTCGGTCTTTTGTCCGGGCCATCGTGCAGGCCGACACCTACGGCATCGCCATCGCCAAGGTCCTGAAGTCCCAGGCGCATGAAATGCGCGTCAAGCGCCGGCAGCGCGCTGAGTACAAAGCCATGAAGCTTCCGGTCCTGGTGCTTTTCCCGCTGCTGCTGTTCATCTTCCCGGTGATCTTCATCGTCATCCTGGGTCCTGCGGTCATCAACATCATCGAAGCGTTCAGCTGAGCCTTCACCATCCATAGACCGGACCCCCTCGGAACCCAGAACCGAGGGGGTCCTTTATGGAGTTTGCCTGCCGGTGGTGAAGAACTACTCCCGCCGTGCCCGCGTCAGTTCCGCCCGCGCCAGCAGCTCAGGGCCTGACGGATAGGCGACTTCGGCGAGGACCAGGGGGTGTGGTGCGGCCAGCACCGACTTGGCGTCCCGCTTCCGCTCCATCAGCCGCTCGTAAAGCCATCCCGGCTGGTGTTGGCCCTCCCCCACATAGAGTGCTGAGCCAATCAGGGCCCGCACCATGTTGTGGCAAAACGCGTCCGCCTGGACTGTTGCAACCAGGACCCCGTCCCCGCCCCGGGAAAATTCAAACCGTTGCAGCTCGCGGATGGTCGTGGCGCCTTCCCGCGGCTTGCAGTAGGACCGGAAATCCTGCAGCCCCAGGAGCCGGGATGCTCCCTGGTTCAGCGCCGAAACATCCAGCGGGTTCCGGTGCCAGAGGGTGTAAGACCGGCCCAGCGGATCCCAGAGTGCCTGCCCGTCCGCGATCCGGTAGGTGTAGCGGCGCCAGAGCGCCGAGAACCGGGCGTCGAACCCGGGCAGCGCCAGATCCACCGAATGCACTTCGACGGCGCCGGACAAGTCACCCAGGATCCGGCTCAGCGCACCGCGGATCCTGCGAAGGAGCGCGACGGCGGGATCCAGTTCGTGCCCGCGCGGCAGTCCGCGCCATTCCTCTTCGCGAAGGTCAAGGTGGACCACCTGCCCGCGGGCGTGCACGCCGGCATCCGTGCGGCCCGCCACCGTGACCCGGACCGGGCGCCGGAGCAACAGCGCGAGCGACTCTTCCAGGACCCCCTGGACGGTCCGCCGTCCCGGCTGGAGGGCCCACCCGCTGAAGGGGCCGCCGTCGTACGAAAGATCAAGCCGGATACGCAAAAACCCGCCGCCCCCCAAAACGGGGGCCGCGGGTTTTTGGTCGTTCATAGACTCAAGTCTATGCGAAGGAAGTCAGCGAATTACTTCGCGTCCTTCTCCTCGGCGGCCGGAGCTTCGGCGTCAGCGGCCGGAGCCTCGTCAGCAGCAGCTTCGTCAGCGGCGGGAGCTTCGGTGGCCGAAGCCTCTTCTGCAACGGGAGCCTCTTCGGCGGGTGCTTCCTCAGCAACCGGGGCGGCCTTGGCGGCAGCCTGGGTGGCTTCGGCGACAACAGCCTGCTTGGCGGAAACCGGCTCGAGAACCAGTTCGATAACAGCCATGGGAGCGTTGTCGCCCTTGCGGTTGCCGATCTTGGTGATGCGGGTGTAGCCGCCGTCGCGGTTCTCCACTGCCTGGGCGATGTCGGTGAACAGCTCGTGGACAATGCCCTTGTTGCTGATCAGGCCGAGTACGCGGCGGCGTGAAGCCAGGTCGCCACGCTTGGCGAAGGTCACCAGACGCTCTGCGTAGGGCTTCAGGCGCTTGGCCTTGGTCACCGTGGTGGTGATCCGCTTGTGCTCGAACAGTGCGGCGGACAGGTTCGCGAGCATAAGACGCTCGTGAGCCGCTCCGCCTCCGAGGCGCGGACCCTTAGCGGGGGTAGGCATAATAGTTTCTCCTCATATGGAAGCCAGTGGGCTGCGCACACCGTGGTGCATCCAGCCAGCCGGCCAAGATCTGTTTGTTAGAGTTCGTCGTCGCCGAAAGCGGCGTCGTCCTCTTCAATTGCTGCGGCGCGTGCTGCGAGGTCAAAACCGGGAGGCGAGTCCTTGAGGGACAGGCCCAGTTCAACCAGCTTTGCCTTGACCTCGTCAATGGACTTCGCACCAAAGTTGCGGATGTCCATCAGGTCGGCCTCGGAGCGTGCAACGAGTTCACCCACGCTGTGGATGCCCTCACGCTTGAGGCAGTTGTAGGAACGGACGGTGAGGTCCAGATCCTCGATCGGCAGTGCCATGTCAGCTGCAAGTGCAGCGTCGGTGGGCGACGGGCCAATCTCGATACCTTCAGCTGCGGTGTTCAGCTCGCGGGCCAGACCGAACAGTTCCACCAGGGTGGTGCCTGCGGAAGCAACCGCATCGCGCGGGGCGATGGCCTGCTTGGTCTCGACGTCGACAATGAGCTTGTCGAAGTCGGTGCGCTGCTCAACACGGGTTGCTTCCACGCGGAAGGTGACCTTCAGGACCGGCGAGTAGATGGAGTCGACCGGGATACGGCCGATCTCTGCATCGCCGGACTTGTTCTGAGCTGCCGAAACGTAGCCGCGGCCGCGCTCGATGGTCAGTTCGAGTTCGAACTTGCCCTTCGAGTTCAGCGTGGCAATGTGCAGATCCGGGTTGTGGAATTCGACGCCGGCCGGCGGAGCAATGTCCGCGGCGGTGACGACTCCGGGGCCCTGCTTGCGCAGGTAGGCAACAACCGGCTCATCGTGCTCGGAGGAAACCGAGAGGCTCTTGATGTTCAGGATGATCTCGGTGACATCTTCCTTGACACCCGGAACCGTGGTGAACTCGTGCAGCACGCCATCGATCCGGATGCTGGTGACAGCAGCGCCGGGGATGGAGGAAAGCAGGGTACGGCGGAGGGAGTTTCCGAGGGTGTAGCCGAAGCCCGGTTCCAGCGGTTCAATGATGAAACGCGAACGGTTTTCGGAGACTACCTCTTCGGAGAGGGTGGGGCGCTGTGCAATGAGCACTTAGGTTTCCTTTCGGCGAGCATCCGCTATATGACGCAACACAGGTGGTGGAAATGCGGTCTGAAGACTTAACGCGCTGGGCCTGCCCGGACCATCAGTGGTCCGGGCAAGCTTATGCAACGTCGAAAGGCTTAGACGCGGCGGCGCTTCGGCGGGCGGCAACCGTTGTGCGCTGCGGGGGTGACGTCCTGGATGGAGCCAACCTCCAGGCCAGCGGCCTGCAGCGAGCGGATTGCGGTTTCGCGTCCGGAGCCCGGGCCCTTGACGAAAACGTCGACCTTGCGCATGCCGTGCTCCTGCGCACGCTTTGCAGCGGCTTCGGCAGCCATCTGGGCAGCGAACGGGGTGGACTTACGCGAACCCTTGAAGCCAACCTCACCTGAGGAAGCCCAGGAGATGACAGCACCGTTCGGATCCGTGATGGAAACGATGGTGTTGTTGAACGTGCTCTTGATGTGCGCCTGGCCAAGCGCGATATTCTTCTTGTCCTTCTTACGCGGCTTGCGAACCGCGCCACGAGTCTTCGGGGGCATTTTTTCTCCTACAGAAAGTTTATTGGGGGAAAGCTGGCGCTTGGACCCACACTTGCCGGGTTCCCGGGCTCACCGAAGTGGCCTCAGGAGGCAGGTGCGGTTTAGCGAGCCTTCTTCTTGCCGGCGACGGTACGCTTCGGGCCCTTGCGGGTACGTGCGTTGGTCTTCGTACGCTGTCCGCGTACAGGCAGGCCCTTGCGGTGGCGCAGGCCTTCGTAGCTGCCGATTTCAACCTTGCGGCGGATATCTGCTGCTACTTCGCGGCGAAGGTCACCCTCAACCTTGTAGTTGCCTTCAATGTAGTCACGCAGCTCAACCAGCTGGGCATCCGTGAGGTCCTTAACGCGGACGTCAGAGCTGATGCCAGTGGCAGCCAGGGTTTCGTGTGCACGGGTCTTGCCCACGCCGTAGATGTAAGTAAGCGCAATTTCCAGCCGCTTTTCGCGGGGAATGTCTACGCCAGCGAGACGAGCCATAGTGGCAGTACTCCTTGATAAACCGGAGGTCCTAGGCAGTACACCCGCACGTTCCGTGCGGCCCCAGCCTCCGACCGGGGGTTAGCTGTCCGGGCTCAATACGTCCCAGTTCAGCTTGTGCTGCCTTTTATTTACTTGCGTGGGTTAGCAACCCAGGGTTTTCCTTCAGGGAAGGAAATTAGCCCTGGCGCTGCTTGTGGCGCGGGTTCTCGCAGATCACCATGACCCGGCCATTACGGCGGATCACTTTGCACTTTTCGCAGATCTGCTTGACGCTCGGCTTGACCTTCATGGCGTTCCTTTGCGTGTAACAGTTGGTCAACTGGAGCAGCGGCAGCGGATGCCGCAACTGCCCAGCAATTTACTTGTAGCGGTAGACGATACGACCACGGGTGAGGTCGTACGGGCTCAGCTCCACCACTACGCGGTCCTCGGGGAGGATCCGGATGTAGTGCTGGCGCATCTTTCCAGAGATGTGTGCCAGAACGATGTGCTTGTTGGTGAGCTCAACGCGAAACATCGCGTTAGGCAGCGCCTCGGTCACAACGCCTTCGATCTCAATGACCCCGTCCTTCTTGGCCATACCCTCCGCTAACTGTTGTTGCCGCAGCCCTGCCGGATTGCACCGGGAAAGACCACGAACGTTTTTGTTGGATCGATCATCTTCTCCTGAGCCCAAAAGGGCGCGGCAGTCCAGACAACCAACAAGCAACACTACCCTGTTCGCCGGTAAAAGTTAAATCGGCCATACTAACCTACGTGGTGCCGAATGCACCATAATCCCCGGCGGGCGTGCGCACCGGTTCGGCGCAGGCGATGCCGTCCAGGATGGCGGCATGCACGACGTCGGCTGCCGCGCTTTGCAGCGCCACCAGGCTGATCTGCCGGGCCGTTCCGGTGCTCCGGTCCAGGGCCACGGCGCCGGTCGCCAGGCAGAAGACCGTGTCCCCGTCCGCCAGCGTGTGGGACGGGTTCAAGGCCCGCGCCAGCCCGGCATGGGCGGCCGCTGCCGTCCGTTTGCACTCCGCAGGGTCAAGGACAGCGTTGGTGGCTACTACCACCAACGTGGTGTTAAGCAGTGGGCCGCCTTCCGGCGCCGCCGCTTGCCGGGCAGGTTCAAACGGCAGGCCCAGGGCGTTGACCACAGCGAGCGCGCCCACCACCACACCGCCGGGAAGGGTGGCGGAGGCGGTGCCGACACCGCCCTTATAGGTCCTGCCAATCACGGCCCCGGTACCTGCCCCCACGTTCCCGCGGTCGACGCCGTGCCCTTCAACCTGGCGCCCGGCTGCGGCAGCTGCCGCGTATCCCATGTCCGGGGTGGGCCGGGCGGAAAAGTCACCGCCCCGGCCCAGGTCGAAGATGGCCGCGGCCGGCACGATGGGGACCACGCCGCCCGGAACGGCGAACCCGCGGCCGTTCTCCTCACACCAGCGCTGCGCCCCGGCCGCCGAGGCAAGTCCGTACGCGCTGCCGCCGGTCAGGACCACGGCGTCCACGGTGGAAACGAGGGTGGTGGGATCCAGGGCATCCGTTTCATGGGTAGCCGGGCCGCCGCCCTGGACGTCCACGGAGCCCACAGTGCCCGGCGGGGGCAGGACCACTGTCACCCCGGTCAGCCAGCCGCCGCCGACTTCCTGGACCTGCCCCACCCGGATACCGGGCACATCAGTGATCGCTCCCATCCCACCATTCTCCTCCCCCTCCCCCAACTAGGTCGCAGTTGTTGTCGTTTTGGGGCCCCAAAACGACAACAACTGCGAGTCAGTTGGGTCCCAAAGGCGGGGAAGGTGACCACCCCCGGCGGCGGAAACGAACTTTGCGCCACCCGGACTTCAACGGTCCGTAAACAGCCAGGAAAGGGTTGGCCAACAATTCCCGGGAAGCCGGAAACCGTCGCTTTAGCCACTGACCGGTGTGGTGGAGTGAGAGTCAGCTCCCCCCTCCGCAGCGCCCTGACCAGGGCCTTCTTCGTAAGAGACCCATGACCACTTCCCTTTCCGGGGCCAGGCCTGCCATGCAACCGGCACCGCCGCCCGCCCCGACCCCACCTGCGGCCCGGCCGCGCTGGTCCGCCAGGTCCCGCCGGGACTTCATTGTCTTCCTGGCCCTCGCCCTGCCCAACCTGGTGCTGATCGGGACGTTCACCTACCTCCCGCTGCTGAACAACATCTACTACTCCACGCTGAACTGGACGCTGGGCTCCGCCTCGGCCACCGTCGTCGGACTCGAAAACTACGTCAGGTTCTTCACCAGCGCGGACGCCCCCAAGGTCCTGGGCACCACCGCCATCTTCACCGTGACCACCGTGGGCGGCTCCATGGTCCTTGGGCTGCTGGTGGCTGTGGCCCTGAACAGCAGGGTCCGCGGCACCACGTTCGCCCGCGCCGCCGTGTTCGCCCCCTACGTACTTTCCGGCGTTGGCGTAGGACTCGTGTGGCTGTTCATCTTCGACCCCGGGTACGGCGTACTGTCCTGGCTCCTCCGCGGACTGGGCCAGCAGAGCCCGCAGTGGATCAACAATCCGGAACTGTCGCTGGTCATGGTGATCATCGTGTACGTCTGGAAGAACCTGGGCTACTGCGCCGTGGTGTTCCTGGCCGGACTGCAGTCGCTGCCTAAAGATGTAATGGAGGCCGCTGCCCTGGACGGGGCGGGAAGTTTCCGCCGTTTCCTCAGCATCTCCGTGCCGCTGCTCTCCCCCACTACGTTCTTCCTGCTGATCACCACCATGCTCAGCTCGCTGCAGGCCTTTGACCTGATCCGGATCATGACCCCGCTGGGTTCCGGCACCAGCACCCTGATCTACGAGGCCTACCTGCAGGCCTTCGGCGCCTACAACCGCGCGGGCTACTCCGCCGCCATCTCCGTGGTGCTCTTTGCCATCCTTTTGGTCATCACGGTGCTGCAGCTGCGGTTCGTCGAGCGGAAAGTCCACTACTCATGAGCGCGCCCACCGCCCCCGCAGTCCCCCGCGCCGACAGCCTTGACGACGACGGCCCCGCACCGCGGGTGCGCCCCTTCAGCCGGACCAATCTGGTCCAGACCCTCCTGGCCGGCTACGTTCCGCTGGTGGTGGCCGTACTGGTGGTGTTCCTGCCGCTGCTCTGGATGGTGTTGAGCTCGTTCAAGCAGCCGGGCGAGATCGTCACCCTTGACCTCCAGGTGCTGCCGAAAAGCCTGGACCCGGAAAACTACCGGATCGCCACCACCACCGTGCCGTTCGGCCAGTTTTTCCTCAACAGCACCGTGGTGACGGTGGTGGGCTCCGGCATCAAGGTGCTGCTGGCCATCCTCACCGCCTACGCGTTGGTCTTTGTCCGCTTCCCGGGCAAGAAGCTGATCTTTGTGCTCATCCTGGTGGCGCTGATGGTCCCGGCACAGGTGTCCATCCTGCCCAACTACATCCTGATCGCCGGGATGGGCGGCAAAAACACCCTGTGGGGCATCATCCTCCCCGGCCTGGGAACAGCGTTCGGCACGTTCCTGCTGCGCCAGCACTTCCTCACCCTGCCGGCTTCCATCATGGAGGCCGCGGAGATTGACGGCGCCGGGCACTGGCGCCGGCTCTGGCAGGTGGCGGCCCCGGTATCCCTGCCCTCCATCGCCACCGTGGCCCTGGTGACCGTGGTCAGCGAGTGGAACGAATACATCTGGCCGCTGATCATCACCGACAAGCCCGAAAGCATGACGCTGCCCGTAGGCCTGACCCTGCTCCAGAACTCCGAAGGCAACGGCGCCGGCTGGGGCATCATGATGGCCGGTGCCGTCCTGGTGATCCTGCCCATCCTGGTGGTTTTCGCCATGCTGCAGCGCTACATCGTGGCCGGCCTGACCCAGGGCAGCGTCACGGGCTGATCCCCCGGCCACCCGCCGTCGGCCGTTCCTTCAACCAATACCTCTCCTCCCACCGCATCCAGCCGGACCTCCGGGCTGCGCCGCAGCCTGCCCCGGCACCAACGAAAGGCACCACCCATGGCACCGAAACCACTGAAGCTGGCACTGGATCGCAGGCTCTTCCTTTCCCTGGCCGGAATGGGGGCCGGCGCCGCCGCGCTCAGCGCCTGCGGCGGCCCCTCCACCGCTGCCGGCACGGGTCCCAGCGAGACGGCCCTGAATTTCGACGGCGTCACCCCCGCCGCGTCCATCGATTTCTGGTCCAACCACCCGGGCAAGTCCCAGGATGTGGAAAAGGACATGATCGCGCGCTTCGAGGCAAAGAATCCCGGGATCAAGGTCAACCTGGTCACTGCCGGCGCCAACTATGAGGAAATCGCCCAGAAGTTCCAGACGGCGCAGGCCGCGAAGTCCGGTTTGCCCGCGCTGGTGGTGTTGTCTGACGTCTGGTGGTTCCGCTACTACCTCAACGGGAACATCATCCCGCTGGACTCCCTCATCAGCCAGCTGGACGTCAAGCTGGACGACTTCCGCACCTCCCTGGTGGACGACTACAAGTACGACGGCCAGCAGTGGGCCTTGCCCTACGGCCGTTCCACTCCGCTGTTCTACTACAACAAGGACCACTTCGCTGCTGCCGGGCTGCCGGACCGGGCGCCCGCCACCTGGCAGGAATTCGCCGAATGGGCACCGAAGCTGAAGGCAACCACCGGGGCCCAGTACGCGTTTATGCACCCGGCCCTGGCCGGCTACGCGGGCTGGACCCTGCAGAACAACCTCTGGGGCGAAGGTGGCTCATGGTCCAGGGACTGGGAGGTCACCTGCGATTCGGCCGAGTCGGTGGCGGCACTCCAGGCAGCCCAGGACTCTGTGTACAAGGACGCCTGGGCCGGGGTGTCTTCGAAGGAATCGGCTGATGACTTCGCTGCCGGACTGGCCTCGGCTACGGTGTCCTCCACGGGCTCGCTGATCGGCATCCTCAAGTCCGCCACCTTCAACGTGGGCGTTGGTTTCCTTCCCGGCGGTTCCAAGGCCAAGACCGAGGTGTGCCCCACCGGCGGCGCGGGCCTGGGCATCCCCAGCGGAGTCACCCCTGAGGAGCAGCTGGCCGCAGCCATGTTCCTGCAGTTCGTCACCGAGCCGGAAAACACCGCGGCGTTCTCGGCCGCCACGGGCTACATGCCCACCAGGAAGTCGGCCGACATGACCGCCGTGCTGGCCAAGACCCCGCAGATCAAGACCGCAATGGACCAGCTGGCCGTGACCCGCGTCCAGGACAACGCCCGGGCGTTCCTGCCCGGCGCGGACCAGGAGATGGCCAAGGCGGCGGCGAAGATCCTCACCCAGGAAGCGGACGTCAAAACCACCATGACCGAGCTGAAGGCTACCCTTGAGGGCCTGTACAACACCGATGTGAAGCCCAAGCTGAAGGCATAACCTTCCGCTGAAGGCCAGGTGCGGCTGCCAAAGCTGCACCTGGCCTTTTGTGCTGTGGACAGCTTGTTCAATCTATTGATTAACGATAGATTGCCATTGTTGTTCGATACTAGGAGCTGTCCGTGGGAAAACTGTCCGTCTTCGCCCTCCGCATTGTGCTGGCTCTGGTCCTCGCAGGCTCGCTGTTTGTCCAGGTGCGCATGGTGCCGCTGCTGGCCGTGGACCTGGAAGAGGCGGGCGCACCAGCAGGGCCCCGGGTCGCGGCGCTGGTTATCGTGGTGCTGGGAATCCTGTGCGTCGAAATCACTGCGGTCTGCGTCTGGCGGCTGCTGACCATGGTCCGGCGCGGCACCGTCTTCTCGCTGGCGGCTTTCCGCTACGTGGACATCATCTTCGGCGCCATGACCGCGGCATCCCTGCTGGTGTTTGGCGTGGCTGTCCTGCTGGCACCCGGCGACATCGCCCCCGGTGTGGTCCTGCTGGTGTGCGGCGCCGCGTTGCTGGTGGCCGGCGTGGCATTAATTGTCCTGGTCCTGCGCACGCTCCTGGCCCAGGCCGTGGCCCGGGACGCGGAAGCCACCACCCTGCGTTCGGAACTGGACGAGGTCATCTGATGCCCATCATCGTGGACATCGACGTAATGCTGGCCAAGCGGAAGATGCCGGTGGGGCTGCTGGCCGAAAAGATCGGGATCACCCCGGCCAACCTGGCCGTGTTGAAGAACGGCCGGGCCAAGGCTGTCCGGTTCACCACCCTCGAAGCCCTGTGCGGGGTGCTGGACTGCCAGCCGGGCGACCTCCTGCGCTGGGAGCCGGACCCAACTGACTCGCAGTAGTTGTCGTTTTCAGCGCTCAAAACGACAACAAGTGCGAGTCAGTTGGGAGGGGGCGCTACGGGATCGGTACGGGCGTGACGCCGAGGGGCACCAGGTGCTCCGCGCCGCCGTCGGGCGCTGAGAGCACCCAGATGCCTTTTTCGTGAACTGCCACAGAGTGTTCCCACTGGCAGGAGCGCTTGCCGTCAGTGGTCACCACTGTCCAGTCGTCCGCCAGCACGGCCGTGTCGATGCTGCCGCGGACCAACATGGGCTCGATGGCCAGGCAGAGGCCCGCGCGGATCTTGGGTCCGCGGTGGCTGGTGCGGTAGTTGAGCACGTCCGGGGCCATATGCATCTCGGAGCCGATGCCGTGGCCCACGTAGTCCTCGAGGATGCCAAGCGGCTTGCCGCTGACACCGGAAACGTAGTCGTCGATTGCCGCGCCGATATCACCCACGTGGGTGCCTGACGCAAGGGCCGCGATCCCCCGCCACATGGCGGCCTGGGTCACGTCGGAGAGCCGCTGGTCCTCGGGATCCGCGTCACCCACAATAACGGTCCGGGCCGAGTCGGAGTGCCAGCCGTTGACGATTGCCCCGCCGTCGATCGAGATGATGTCGCCGTTGGCCAGGACGCGGCTGCCGGGAATGCCGTGGACCACTTCCTCATTCACGGAGGTGCAGATGGTGGCCGGGAAGCCGTGATAGCCGAGGAAGTTGGACTTGGCGCCCGCCTCGTTGAGGACGGCCGCGAACACGTCGTCCAGGTGCTTGGTGGTGACTCCCGGCACCGCGGCGGCCACTGCGGCGTCAAGCGCGCGGCTGAGGACCAGTCCGGCCTCCTGCATGGTGCGCATCTGGGCGTTGTTTTTGTATTCAATGCGGGGCTGGCCGAAGGCCATGGTGTGTCCTTTCAAATGGCGAAGGCTCCTCCCTGGACCGGGAGGAGCCTCGCAAACGTTCGCCTGAATCAGGCTGCCTGTGCCGCCTTGATAGCCTGCATCACGCGATCGGTGACTTCATCGATGGCGCCGATGCCGTCCACCTGGGTGAGGATGCCGCGCTCGGCATACTTGGCCACCACAGCTTCGGTCTGCTCGTGGTAGAGGTCCAGGCGGTGCCGGATGACGGCTTCGTTGTCATCGCTCCGGCCCGTTTCCTTGGCCCGGCCCAAAAGCCGGTGGACCAGTTCCTCGTCGTCGGCGGTCAGCTGGAGAACAACGTCAAGCTTCTCGTCGCCGGTGGCGAGGATTTCGTCGAGGTAGTCAACCTGGGCCGTCGTGCGGGGGTAGCCGTCCAGGAGGAAGCCGTTGACGACGTCGGACTCGCTGAGCCGGTCGCGGACCATCTTGTTGGTGACGCTGTCCGGGACAAAGTCACCGTTGTCCATGTACTGCTTGGCTTCGAGGCCCAGCGGCGTTTCGCCCTTGACGTTGGCACGGAAGATGTCGCCGGTGGAGATTGCAACAACGCCGAGGCGTTCCGAAATCCGCTCTGCCTGCGTTCCCTTGCCGGACCCGGGAGGTCCAATAATCAGCATTCTCGTCATCGCAAAAGCCCTTCGTAGTGACGTTGTTGTAGCTGCGCATCAATCTGCTTGACGGTCTCCAGGCCAACACCCACCATGATCAAGATCGAGGTGCCACCGAACGGGAAGTTCTGGTTGGCGTTGATCAGCACCAGGGCAACCAACGGGATCAGCGCAACGAAGCCGAGGTACATGGCACCGGGGAGCGTGATCCGGGAGAGGACGTACTGCAGGTAATCAGCGGTAGGTTTGCCGGCACGGATGCCGGGGATAAAGCCGCCGTACTTCTTCATGTTGTCCGAGACCTCTTCAGGGTTGAAGGTGATCGCGACGTAGAAGTAGGTGAAGAACACAATCATGGCGAAGTACAGCACCATGTAGATCGGGTGGTCGCCTCGGGTGAGGTTGTTGTTGATCCACTCAACCCACGGCTGGATCGGCTCGCCGGCCTTGGGCTGGTTGAACTGGGAGATCAGGCCGGGCAGGTACAGCATCGAGGAGGCAAAGATGACCGGGATAACTCCGGCCATGTTGACCTTGATGGGGATGTACGTGCTGGTGCCGCCGACGGTGCGGCGGCCGATCATCCGCTTGGCGTACTGCACGGGGACGCGGCGCTGGGACTGTTCAACGAACACCACCAGGGCCACGGTGAGCAGGCCCACGGCCAGGACGATAAAGAACGTTCCGGGGCCCTGCGAGGTCCAGATGGCGCCGAGCGAGGACGGGAAGGTCGCCGCAATGGACGTGAAGATGAGCAGCGACATGCCGTTGCCCACGCCCTTCTCGGTGACCAGCTCGCCCATCCACATGATCAGGCCGGTGCCGGCCGTCAGGGTGATGATCAGCAGGATCGTGGTGATGATGCTGTCGTCGGGGATGATCGGGAGGTTACAGCCGGGAAGCAGCTGACCGGAACGCGCCAGCGAAATCAGCGTGGTGGCGTTCAGCAAACCGAGGGCGATGGTGAGGTAGCGCGTGTACTGGGTCAGTTTGGACTGGCCCGACGCGCCCTCCTCGTACAGCTGCTGGAACCGGGGAATAACCACCCGGAGCAGCTGGACGATGATGCTGGCCGTGATGTACGGCATGATGCCCAGGGCGAAGATGGACACCTGGAGCAACGCACCGCCGCTGAACAGGTTGACGAGCTGGTAGAGCCCGCCTGCGGTCTGACCGTTCTGCAAGCATTGCTGGACATTCTGGTAGCTCACACCGGGCGAGGGAATGTACGCACCCAAGCGGAAGATGGTGATGATTCCCAGCGTGAACAACAACTTGCGTCGCAGATCAGGCGTGCGAAAGGCCCGGCCAAATGCGCTAAGCAAGCGTCCTCCTGTGGTGTCAAAGAGAGTGGTGTGATGGGGATCTATAAATCCCAACAACCGAGTCTAACGGTTGATTGCGCGATGCGAACAATCCGGGCGGGCCCGGCTGCGCCCGGCGGTGGCGGAATATCGCCCGGTGCATGTGAAAAACTCCCGGTAGCCAGGGCCTGGGGCCCCGGATACCGGGAGTTCAACAGAAGGCTTCCGCCCGCCGCGCCTTAGAGGGCGGTGGTGGATCCGCCTGCTGCAGCGATCTTTTCAGCAGCGCTGGCCGAGAATGCGTGGACGGTGACGTCAACCTTGACGGTGATGTCGCCGGTGCCCAGCACCTTGACGGGCTGGTTCTTGCGAACGGCGCCCTTTTCAACCAAGTTCTCCACGGTGACAGTGCCACCTTCGGGGAACAGTTCGTTGAGCTTGTCCAGGTTTACAACCTGGAACTCAACGCGGAACGGGTTCTTGAAACCGCGCAGCTTCGGCAGGCGCATGTGCAGCGGCAGCTGGCCGCCGGCAAAGCCAGCCTTGATCTGGTAGCGGGCCTTTGTACCCTTGGTACCGCGACCAGCGGTCTTACCCTTGGAGCCTTCACCACGACCAACACGGGTCTTGGCGGTCTTGGCACCCGGGGCGGGACGCAGGTGGTGAACCTTCAGGGCGTTCTGCTTCTCAGCGGTGCCCTGTGCCTTTTCAGCAGTCTTGTCTGCCATTTACTTCGCCTCCTCTACCTTTACCAGGTGCGGAACCGTGTTCAGCATTCCGACGGTGACGGCATCGGCGGTGCGGACAACAGTCTGTCCGATCCGCTTCAGGCCGAGTGACCGCAGGGTGTCGCGCTGGTTCTGCTTGCCGCCAATGGCGGACTTGATCTGAGTGATCTCCAACTTGGAGTCGGAGGGGACCAGGTTCTTAGCCATAACTTAGACACCAGCCTTTGAGTTCAGGAGGGCCTTCACCAGCGCAGCCGGAGCAACCTCGTCCAGCGGCAGGCCGCGGCGTGCTGCCACTGCTGCCGGCTCTTCGAGGCGCTTCAGGGCATCAACGGTCGCGTGAACGATGTTGATGGCGTTTGAGGAACCGAGCGACTTGGAGAGGATGTCGTGGATGCCCACGCACTCCAGTACTGCACGGACCGGACCACCGGCGATAACACCGGTACCGGCGGAAGCCGGACGCAGCATTACGACGCCGGCAGCGGCTTCACCCTGAACGCGGTGCGGGATGGTGTTGCCAACGCGGGGAACGCGGAAGAAGGACTTCTTGGCCTCTTCGACGCCCTTTGCGATAGCGGCAGGAACTTCTTTAGCCTTGCCGTAGCCAACGCCGACCATGCCGTTACCGTCACCAACGACGACCAGTGCGGTGAAGCTGAAGCGACGACCACCCTTGACCACCTTGGAAACGCGGTTGATGGTAACAACGCGCTCTACGAACTGGCTCTTCTCAGCTTCGCGGCCGCCGTCGCGGCCACCACGGCCACCACGGTCGCCACGGCCCTGGCCGCGGTCGCCACGCTCGCCGCGACGGGCGCCACCACGGCGGTCGTCGGCAGCTGCGGGAGCGGTCGCGTCAGTGGCCGGAGCAGCTACGGCAGCAGTTGCCTTCTGATCTGCAGACACAGTGTCCTTTTCCTTGTTTGCTTCCGTCACAGTGACAGCCCACCTTCACGTGCGCCGTCAGCGACAGCGGCGATCCGGCCGTGGTACTTGTTACCACCGCGGTCGAAGACAACAGCTTCGATACCGGCAGCCTTCGCACGCTCGGCAACGAGCTCGCCAACGCGCTTGGCCTTGGCAGTCTTGTCACCGTCGAATGCACGGAGGTCGGCTTCCAGAGTGGAGGCGCTCGCTACGGTCAGGCCCTTGGTGTCATCGACAACCTGGACGAATACGTGGCGTGCGGAACGGTTGACGACCAGACGAGGACGTACAGCCGTACCGGAGATGCGCTTACGGATACGAAGCTGGCGGCGGCTGCGCGAAGCAGACTTGCTCTTGTTCGTACGCTTCTTGTTAATTGCGATGGCCATGGTTACTTACCAGCCTTTCCGACCTTGCGGCGGATGACTTCGCCGGCGTAACGGATGCCCTTGCCCTTATAGGGGTCCGGCTTCCGCAGCTTGCGAATATTGGCAGCAACCTCGCCGACCTGCTGCTTGTTGATACCTGAAACAGAGAGCTTGGTCGGGGTCTCTACTGCAAAGGTGATGCCGGCCGGGGCAGCAACGCTGACCGGGTGGCTGTAACCAAGAGCGAACTCAAGGTCGGATCCCTTGGCCTGAACGCGGTAACCGGTACCGACGATTTCAAGCTTCTTCTCGTAGCCCTTCGTAACGCCCTCGATCATGTTGGAGATCAGGGTGCGTGTGAGGCCGTGGAGTGAACGGGAGGCGCGCTCGTCGTTCGGGCGGGCGACGGTCAGGGTGTCTGCATCCAGGGTGACCTCGATCGGGCTGGCCACAGTGTGGTTCAGCTCGCCTTTGGTGCCCTTGACGCTGACGACAGAGCCGTCAACCTTGACCTCAACGCCGGCAGGAACGGTGATGGGGAGACGTCCAATACGTGACATTATTCTCTTCCTTTCCCGTTACCAGACGTACGCGAGGACTTCGCCGCCCACGCCCTTCTTGCCGGCCTGCTTGTCAGTCAGGAGGCCGGAAGAGGTGGACAGGATTGCGACACCCAGGCCACCCAGCACGTGCGGCAGGTTGGTGGACTTTGCGTAAACACGCAGGCCCGGCTTGGAAATACGGCGGACGCCAGCGATTGAACGCTCGCGGTTCGGACCGAATTTCAGATCGATGGTCAGCTTTTTGCCGACCTCAGCTTCCTCTTCCTTCCAGCCGGCGATGAAGCCTTCTGCCTTCAGGATGTCGGCAACGCGTGCCTTGAGCTTGCTGTACGGCATGGTCACGGAATCGTGGTATGCCGAGTTTGCATTGCGCAGACGCGTGAGCATGTCTGCGACAGGATCTGTCATTGTCATGGTGGGCTCGTGCCCTTCCTCATAACGGTTTCCGCGGCGCTGCCCTGAACGGATTCAGGGGCCGTGCCGCCGGACCTTTTACGTAGTTAGATTAGTCTTCGGCCTTGAACGGGAAACCAAGCGCCTTAAGCAGCGCGCGGCCTTCGTCATCGGTCTTGGCAGTGGTAACAACCGTGATGTCCATACCGCGGACGCGGTCGATGGAGTCCTGGTCGATTTCGTGGAACATAACCTGTTCGGTCAGACCGAAGGTGTAGTTACCGTTTCCGTCGAACTGCTTGCCGCTCAGGCCGCGGAAGTCGCGGATACGGGGCAGTGCGAGGGTGACCAGGCGGTCCAGGAATTCCCACATGCGGTCGCCACGCAGGGTAGCGTGTGCACCGATGGGCATGCCTTCGCGCAGCTTGAACTGTGCGATCGACTTGCGGGCCTTGGTTACCTGCGGCTTCTGGCCGGTGATGAGGGTCAGATCGCGGACAGCGCCGTCGATCAGCTTGGAGTCCTTGGCGGCATCTCCAACACCCATGTTCACAACGACCTTCACCAGGCGGGGAACCTGGTTGACGTTTTCGTACTTGAATTCCTCAACGAGCGTGCTCTTGATGGAATCGGCGTACTTGGTCTTCAGACGAGGAACGATCTTCGTTGCCGGAGTCTCGAGAGTCTCAGTCATTAGATGTCCTTCCCTGAGCTCTTGGCCACGCGGATGCGTACTTCGCGCTGCTTACCGTCACGTTCAACGGTGTCGATGCGGAAGCCGACGCGGGTGGGCTTCTTGGTGGACGGGTCAACCAGAGCCACGTTGGAGATGTGGATCGGGGCTTCAACAACCTCGATGCCACCGGTCTTGGTGCCGCGCTGCGACTGACCGACCTTGGTGTGCTTGGTTACGCGGTTGACGCCTTCAACCAGCACGCGGTTGGTGTCGGTGAACACGCGCAGGACTTTGCCCTGCTTGCCGCGGTCGCCGCCACGCTCTGCCTTGGCGCCAGTGATGACCTGAACCAGGTCACCCTTCTTGATCTTTGCAGCCATGGACTAGAGCACCTCCGGAGCCAGAGAAACGATCTTCATGAACTTCTTGTCGCGAAGTTCACGACCAACCGGTCCGAAGATACGGGTACCGCGGGGGTCACCGTCAGCCTTCAGGATCACAGCTGCGTTCTCGTCAAACTTGATGTAGGAACCATCCGCACGGCGGCGTTCCTTCTTGGTACGGACGATGACTGCCTTGACAACATCGCCCTTCTTTACGTTGCCGCCCGGAATTGCGTCCTTGACGGTAGCGACGATGACGTCGCCAATGCCTGCGTAGCGACGGCCAGATCCACCGAGAACGCGAATGGTAAGGATTTCCTTAGCACCCGTGTTGTCGGCGACCTTGAGTCGCGACTCCTGCTGAATCACTATTTACTCCTTGCGTCGCGCCGGTTCTCAGACCGAAAATCTTCCTACGGAATGAGCCTTGCGGAACGGTTGATCGGGGTGTCTCTTGACCTGCCTGGATTTTGCCAGACCAGGCCTAAACGCCCGTGCCTGAAGCAGTTGCTCCCATCCGTTCCGGACCGGATCCGGGCGTCAGGGGGCACTATGCCGTGGCACGCTTGTTTACGAGGTTTGATGAAGGCGCGAGAAAGCGCCATACAAACTCAAAATCTTAGCACGTTTCGTTCAGATCCCCATATCACCTGCCGCGCTGCCCCGGCAACACGGATGGACGACGGCGGCAGCCGGCCAGGCCGCCCCGTGCGGCCGGGTGCGTGGCCGCCAGGGCGTACGGCGGGTTAACGGGAAAGCCCCCGCACCCAGGAGGGTGCGGGGGCTTCCAGCGAAGCAGCAGAAGCTACTTGGCCTTCTCGAGGATCTCCACGAGCCGCCAGTTCTTCGTGGCGGACAGCGGGCGGGTCTCGGCGATGACTACGAGGTCGCCGATGCCGGCGGTGTTCTCTTCGTCGTGGGCCTTGACCTTCGAGGTACGGCGGATGACCTTGCCGTACAGAGCGTGCTTCACGCGGTCTTCAACCTGAACAACGATGGTCTTTTCCATCTTGTCAGAGACCACGTAGCCGCGACGCGTCTTGCGCTGACCGCGCTGCTCAGCCGTGGCTGCAGTAGCAGTTTCGGTCACGTTCTCGTCCTTTTCACTCACTTGGCATCCTCCTCGGTCTCAACCGTTTCAGCCGGCTCGGCCTTCTTGGTTGCAGCCTTCTTGGACTTCTTCTCTTCCTTGGCTTCCACAACCGGTGCGGCAACCTCGGCACGGATGCCCAGCTCGCGCTCACGGAGAACGGTGTAGATGCGGGCGATGTCCTTCTTTACCGCGCGCAGCCGGCCGTGGCTCTCGAGCTGTCCGGTGGCGGACTGGAAACGCAGGTTGAACAGCTCTTCCTTGGCCTTACGGAGTTCCTCGACGAGACGCTCGTTGTCGAAACCGTCCAGCTGTGCGGGAGCCAGTTCCTTGGATCCTACTGACATTTCTATTCACCACCTTCGCGACGCAGAATGCGTGCCTTCAACGGGAGCTTGTGGATTGCCAGGCGCAGGGCCTCGCGTGCTACCGATTCTTCGACGCCGGAGATCTCAAAGAGAACCCGGCCCGGCTTGACGTTTGCGACCCACCATTCCGGTGAACCCTTACCGGAACCCATACGGGTTTCGGCGGGCTTCTTGGTGAGGGGACGGTCCGGGTAGATGTTGATCCAGACCTTGCCGCCACGCTTGATGTGGCGGGTCATCGCGATACGTGCAGACTCGATCTGACGGTTGGTGACGTATGCCGGGCTCAGTGCCTGGATGCCGTACTCACCGAAGGAGACCTTGGTGCCGCCCGTAGCAGCGCCGGAACGACCCGGGTGGTGCTGCTTACGGTGCTTGACTCGACGTGGGATAAGCATTTAAGCCTGTCCTCCTTCTACTGCAGCGGGTGCAGCCTCAACTGCCGGTGCCTCTGCAGCAGGAGCTGCGTCGGCGGCCGGACGGTCGTTACGACGGCGGCGGTCACCACGGTCAGCGCCACCGGGACGGCCCGGACGGTCGCCGGAGCGGCCGCGGGACGGTGCGGAAGCGGCCTGCTGGGCCAGTTCCTTGGCAGTGACGTCGCCCTTGTAGATCCAGACCTTCACGCCAATGCGGCCGAAGGTGGTCTTGGCTTCGTAGAAGCCATAGTCGATGTTCGCGCGGAGGGTGTGCAGGGGCACACGGCCTTCGCGGTAGAACTCCGAGCGGGACATTTCAGCGCCACCCAGGCGGCCCGAGCAGGCGATCCGGATGCCCTTGGCACCGGCACGCTGTGCGGACTGCATGGCCTTCTTCATCGCGCGGCGGAAAGCCACACGTGAGGTCAGCTGCTCTGCAACACCCTGGGCAACAAGCTGGGCTTCCATCTCGGGGTTCTTGACCTCGAGGATGTTCAGCTGGACCTGCTTGCCGGTGAGCTTCTCGAGCTCGCCGCGGATGCGGTCTGCTTCTGCTCCACGGCGGCCGATGACGATGCCGGGACGTGCCGTGTGGATATCCACGCGGACACGGTCACGGGTGCGCTCGATCTCAACCTTGGCGATACCGGCGCGCTCCATGCCCGTGGACATCAGCTGGCGGATGCGGATGTCTTCGCGAACGAAGTCCTTGTACCGCTGGCCGGCCTTGGTGCTGTCAGCGAACCAGTGCGATACGTGATCGGTGGTGATGCCGAGTCGGAACCCATGCGGGTTTACTTTCTGTCCCACTTAGCGAGCCTCCTCTTTCTCAGGGGTAGCGACAACCACGGTGATGTGGCTGGTGCGCTTCTTGATCTGAAATGCACGACCCTGGGCACGCGGCTGGAACCGCTTCATGGTCGGGCCTTCATCAACAAACGCCTCGCTGATGATGAGGTCGCCTTCGTCAAACGCAACGCCGTCGCGGTCCGCGAGGACCCGGGCGTTGGAGATTGCCGACTGTACTACCTTGAATACCGGCTCCGAAGCTGCCTGGGGGGCAAACTTCAGAATTGCCAGAGCCTCATTCGCTTGCAAACCACGAACAAGGTTGACGACGCGCCGGGCCTTCATAGGCGTTACGCGGATGTGGCGCGCAATTGCCTTGGCTTCCATTGCTTTCCTTCTCTCGTCTTTGACGTAAGTGCAGGCGCCTAGCGGCGCTTGCCCTTACGGTCGTCCTTGACATGGCCGCGGAATGTCCGCGTGGGAGCGAATTCGCCGAGCTTGTGCCCGACCATCGACTCAGTGACAAACACGGGGATGTGCTTGCGTCCGTCGTGTACGGCGATCGTGTGCCCGAGCATGTCGGGGATGATCATCGAACGGCGGGACCAGGTCTTGATGACGTTCTTGGTGCCCTTTTCGTTTTCCCTGGCTACCTTCACAAAGAGGTGCTGGTCAACGAAAGGACCTTTTTTCAGGCTGCGTGGCATGTGTCCAGGCTCCTATCGCTTGTTCTTGCCAGTACGACGGCGACGAACAATAAGCTTGTCGCTCTCTTTGTTGGGGCGGCGGGTGCGGCCTTCACGCTTACCGTTCGGGTTGACGGGGTTACGTCCACCGGACGTCTTGCCCTCGCCACCACCGTGCGGGTGGTCAACCGGGTTCATGGCGACACCACGGACGGTCGGGCGGACGCCCTTCCAGCGCATGCGGCCGGCCTTGCCCCAGTTGATGTTCGACTGCTCAGCGTTGCCGACCTCGCCGACGGTTGCGCGGCAGCGCACGTCAACGTTGCGGATTTCGCCGGAAGGCAGACGCAGCTGGGCGAAACGGCCTTCCTTTGCAACAAGCTGGATCGATGCGCCAGCGGAGCGGCCCATCTTGGCGCCGCCACCCGGACGCAGTTCAACTGCGTGGATTACGGTACCCACCGGGATGTTGAGGAGGGGCAGGTTGTTACCGGGCTTGATGTCAGCACCGGCACCTGCCTCAACAACGTCACCCTGGGAGAGCTTGTTGGGGGCGATGATGTAACGCTTGGTGCCATCAACGTAGTGCAGGAGGGCGATGCGAGCCGTGCGGTTCGGATCGTACTCGATTTCGGCAACGCGGGCGTTGACGCCGTCCTTGTCGTGGCGACGGAAGTCGATCAGACGGTACTGGCGCTTGTGGCCACCACCCTTGTGACGGGTGGTGATCTTACCGGTGTTGTTACGGCCGCCCTTTTTCGGGAGGGGACGTACCAACGACTTTTCCGGCGTTGACCGCGTGATTTCGGTGAAGTCCGCTACGCTCGAGCCACGACGGCCCGGAGTAGTCGGCTTGTATTTACGGATTCCCATAATTTATTTCCTCGTTAAAGTGGTCTCCGCTACGAAAGCGGACCGCCGAAGATGTCGATAGTGCCTTCTTTGAGGCTCACAATTGCACGCTTGGTGTTCTTGCGGGTACCCCATCCGAATTTGGTGCGCTTGCGCTTACCGGCACGGTTGATGGTGTTGATCGATTCGACCTTGACGGAGAAGATTTTCTCCACGGCCAGCTTGATCTCGGTCTTGTTCGAGCGGGGGTCCACCAGGAAGGTGTACTTTCCCTCATCGATCAGGCCGTAGCTCTTTTCCGACACGACGGGTGCAAGCACTACGTCGCGGGGATCCTTGATGGTGGCTGCACTCACTTGGCATCCTCCTCGTTCTTTGCCACTGCCTTGTCGGCAACGAATGCGTCGTAAGCAGCCTTGGTGAAGACAACGTCATCGGAGACGAGAACGTCGTAGGTGTTCAGCTGGTCTGCGTACAGAACGTGAACACCTTCGAGGTTGCGCACGGAAAGTGCAGCAACGTCGTTGGCGCGCTCGATGACAACCAGCAGGTTTTTGCGCTCGGAAACGCCGCGCAGTGCTGCCAAAGCGGACTTGGCGGAAGGCTTGGTGCCTTCAACCAGTTCAGCGACAACGTGGATACGGCTGTTGCGTGCCCGGTCGGAGAGTGCGCCGCGCAGTGCAGCAGCAATCATCTTCTTGGGGGTGCGCTGGCTGTAGTCACGCGGTGTGGGACCGTGGACAACGCCACCGCCGGTCATGTGCGGAGCACGGATTGAACCCTGACGGGCGCGGCCGGTGCCCTTCTGCTTGAACGGCTTGCGTCCTGCACCGGAAACTTCAGCGCGGGTCTTGGTCTTGTGGGTACCCTGGCGAGCAGCAGCGAGCTGTGCGACGACGACCTGGTGCAGCAGCGGCACGTTGGTCTGTACGTCGAAGATCTCTGCAGGCAGGTCAACCTGGACAGTGTTAGCCATTGAACTAGGCTCCCTTCACGGCGGTGCGTACGAAGACGACCTGGCCGCGGGCGCCGGGAACGGCGCCCTTGATCAGGAGCAGCGACTTCTCGGCGTCAACACCGTGAACCGTGAGGTTCAGAGTGGTGTGACGCACGGCGCCCATGCGGCCGGCCATTTTCATGCCCTTGAAGACGCGGCTCGGGGTGGATGCGCCACCGATTGAACCGGGCTTACGGTGGTTCTTGTGGGCACCGTGGGAAGCTCCAACGCCGTGGAAGCCGTGACGCTTCATAACACCGGCGAAGCCCTTACCCTTGGTGGTGCCGATGACGTCGATCTTCTGTCCGGCTTCGAAGACCTCTACTGAGAGCTCCTGGCCAAGCGCGTACTCAGCAGCATCTGCGGTACGGAGTTCGACGACGTGGCGGCGAGGCGTGACGCCTGCCTTTTCAAAGTGACCAGCCAGCGGCTTGGTGACCTTGCGGGGATCGATCTGGCCGTAGCCGATCTGAACGGCGACGTAGCCATCAACTTCTGCGTTGCGCAGCTGGGTGATGACGTTTGAGTCTGCCTGGACCACAGTGACGGGGATGAGCTTGTTGTTCTCGTCCCAGACCTGGGTCATGCCGAGCTTCGTGCCCAGCAGGCCCTTTACGTTACGGGTTGCGGTCATAGTCTCTCAGCACCTCCCTACAGCTTGATTTCGATGTTCACGTCGGCCGGCAGGTCGAGGCGCATAAGCGAGTCGACAGCCTTGGGCGTGGGATCGATGATGTCGATAAGACGCTTGTGCGTGCGCATTTCAAAGTGCTCGCGGCTGTCTTTGTACTTGTGCGGAGAGCGGATAACGCAGTACACGTTCTTCTCCGTCGGAAGCGGCACGGGGCCAACAACCGTTGCGCCTGCGCGCGTGACCGTCTCAACGATCTTCCGTGCTGAAACGTCAATGACCTCGTGGTCGTATGACTTCAGCCGGATGCGGATTTTTTGTCCCGCCATGTCGCCTGACTCTCTTTCAGTCTGTGCTTCCCCTGATTGGGGCTGCTCTGTTCACTTACCCGTTGTGTGGCTGCCGAAGCATTCAAAGTCGTAACCACCACCCGCCGCACAAACTGAATCCGGACGAATCCGGGTTCCTCACCTTGCCGGCGTAACCGACCCCCGCGGTCGGGCGTGTCGCGCTTTGGACGCATACAAATCCGCAATTCCATGGGGGTGGGTTATGTTTGGGCTTCCACCTGGACCCTGGCACCCGGCATTATCCGGATCGGGACACGAAGAAGCGCTTGAACAACTCATCTAGTATGCCGGAAACGGGCGCCAGATGCGAATCGGGCCTTACCGGCCCCCTGCGCGGCCCATTGCCCTGCACTGGGTCCGTGTGGATGATTGGTCCATGACGCTCGAAAGCACGGAATCGGCGACGGAGCTCGCAGGCCGCATCCCGCCGTCGTTCACGTTGGGAGTGGCGGCGGCGGCGTTCCAGATCGAGGGCTCCCTGAGTGCTGACGGCCGTGGCCCGTCCGGCTGGGATGCGTTCGCGGAGAAGCCCGGCGCCATCGTTGCGGGCGATTCCCCGGCAGTGGCCTGCGACCACTACAACCGCCTCCCCCAGGACGTTGCCCTGCTCCAGGACCTCGGCGTGGACTCGTACCGGTTTTCGCTGTCCTGGCCCCGGATCCAGCCTGATGGCCGTGGCGGCTTCAACGCTGAAGGCCTGGATTTCTACGACCGCCTGATCGACAGCCTCCTCGCGGCAGGTATCTCGCCCATGGCCACCCTCTACCACTGGGACACTCCCCTGCCGCTTGAGCACAGCGGCGGCTGGCTCAACCGAGACACCGCCGGCCGTTTCGCCGATTATGCCGCGGCGGCCGCCGCCCGGTTCGGCGACCGCGTGGCGCAATGGGTCACCCTGAACGAACCGTTGTCAGTGACGCTTAACGGATACGCCCTGGGCGTCCATGCTCCGGGCCGCGCACTCCTCTTTGATGCGCTGCCCGCCATCCACCATCAACTCCTGGCCCACGGGCTGGGGGTGCAGGCCCTCCGCGCCGCCGGCGTCGCAGGCGGTGTGGGGATCACCAACCTCCACGCTCCCGTGCGGCCCGCCAGCGGCAAGCCCGGCGACCGGTTGGTGGCCCACATGTATGACCTGCTGATGAACAGGATGTACGCCGACCCGGTGCTGTTGGGCCGCTATCCCCGCCTGCCGTTCTACGCCAGGCCGTGGCTGCGGTCCCTCGGCAGGGTCTCCGACGCCGACCTGCGCACCATCCATCAGCCCTTGGACTTCTACGGCCTGAACTACTATTTCCCGGTCAGGGTGGCCCTGGGGCGGGGGCCCGCCGGGCCGCCGGACCTGCCGGAAGCGGTGGCCAGGATGCCCTTCCACGATGTGGGCTACCCCGAATACAAGAGCACCGGCTTTGGCTGGCCGGTGGCGCCGCAGCACCTGGGCATCCTGCTGCGGGACTTCCGTGACCGCTACGGCGCCTCGCTCCCCCCGGTGTTCATCACGGAGGGCGGTGCCAGCTTCCCGGAGCCCGCCAACGTGACCGGCACACTGCAGGATACCGAGCGGGTCCGCTATCTGGCCGATCACCTGGGCGCGGCGCTGGCGGCCGTGGCCCCGGGCGGATCCGCGGAGGGGGTGGACCTCCGCGGCTACTACGTCTGGACGCTGATGGACAACTTCGAATGGGCTGCCGGTTATTCGCAGCGTTTCGGCCTGGTCCACGTGGACTTCGACACCCAGGAACGGACGCCCAAACAGTCGTTCTACTGGTACCAGGCCCTGGCGCGGGCCCGGCAGGCCTGAATCGGCCTTCCAGCGGGGCAGTTACTGGTTTTTGTTGGCCCGGTTGATCCGCTTTGCCCGGTCGATTTCCTGGCGGAAATGCTTTTTGGCCCAAAACACGCCTGCCACTACGGCAACGGCGACAATGAGGAAAATAAGCCATCCCATGATGAACTCCCTTCGATGCTGCAACAGTATCAGGGGGCGGTGCCCGACGCTCCGTCCCCTTCTTCAGGCCCGGCGCCGGTGCTGCGGTTCAGGCGCCATACAGCGAAGGCAATGAGTCCGACGGCGATCAGCGCCAGCAGCGCGAACGTGTACTGGCGCATGGCCCACAGGACGCACGCGGCAACCCCGGCGGCACCCCACCACACGAACAGCCGTTCACCAAAAGCCAGCCCGGCCAGCAGCAGCCCCGCCAGGAGCACCAAAACCCAAAGCTGCTGGCCGCCGTTGCCGCCGAAGACTATGCCCAGCCCGCTCAATGTCAGCAGCCCGGCCGCCACTGACAAAACAGTCCGGCCCACGGCGGCCTGCCCCGCCAGGTACCGCAGCACCGCCACCGCGGCGCCCAACAGCACGTACCACTGCACCACCCAGAAAAGGTCGGGCAGCCCGGCGAAGCTGCGGGTGTCAAGGCTGAAGATCGAGGCCCGCTGGATGCCTGCCAGCACTGCCACCGCGCCCAGCTCCGCCGTGGCCCGCCGCCATCTGGCCGGCACCTCCACCACAGTGATGCCGACGCCTGCCGCCAGGACAGCTGCGCCGGTCCAGGATGTCGCGTCGGCACGCAGCCCCTGGGCCGCAGCGCCGGCGAGGCCCACCAGGGCGCCGCCCACGAGGGACCAACGGCGGACCGGGTCCAGCGCCGAAAGCACACCCGGGAGCCAGCGGGCCCCGTAAAGGCCCACAGCAGCCAGGCCCGTTCCGGCAAGCCACGGCCAGTAGCTTCCCCACACGCCAACCGGGGGCGGGAAAACGGCCAGCGACAGCAGGCCGGCTCCGGCCAGCACCGCTGCCGCAGCCACCGGATACAGGACTGGGATCCGCTCCACGTGGGAGACAGTGAAACAGGTTGCCGCGACCACCAGCACAGCGGCGCCGGGCGCCCAGTCCATGGCCAGGAGCGACAGGGACAGGGCCGTCACCGCGAAGGCGCCGGCAGCTGCAACCCAAAGCCAGCGATCGGCCGCGGACTCCTGCGGGCGCCCGCGCCGCCACACCCCTGCGGCGCACGCCGCAACCGCCAGGCCCATCAGGACCAGCAGCGTGCCCGTATACGTCAGGAACGGCGGCGGCGTCAGGCGGACAACCGGTCCCAGCGAAAGGGCCAGGGCCAGCAGCGCGAAGACCCCGAAGTAGAGTGCGCCGCGGGCCGCGAACAGCCGGCTGGCCACCACCGCGGAAACCAGCAGCAGTGCCAGTTCCAGGAGCACAACCCACCGTCCGGCGTCGGCCGCCCCGGGACCGGAAACGTTCCGCAGCGCGAAAACCACAGGCAGGATGGCCTGCCCGGCCAGGGTGATCCACACCGCGGCCTGCTGGAACGGAACGGCCGCCAGGCGGTGCCGCATCGCCCAGCGCACCCCGTGCTGGGCTGCCAGGACCCCCGCGAACGTGAGGGAGACTGCGGTGGGCGAGGCGCCGGCGTCGTAACTGAACACCACGGCCAGCGCCGCAGCAGACACCCTGGCGGCAACAAAGTACCAGCCCTTGCGGACAGGCTGGGGCGCTGCCACCACCATGGCCGCAGCGAACACGCCAAAGACGGCGAGGAGGATTTCCGCGTAGGCGGGATTCCCGGCGGAAAGCACGGCAAGGACCACAACCGCGGCAGGGGCAATAACGACGGCGGCCCGGCGCTCGCGGAGCACGTACCCGGCGGCGGCAGCAGACAGCGCAGCGGCGGCAAGGACCGCCGTGTTGTGCCAGGTTCCAGTGGACAGCGCCGGCGCCAGCATGGCACTGGCTGCCAACTGCAGGAACACCACCGCTCCAGTGTCTGCAAGGACGCCACGGGGCGCCCGGCCGAGGATGGCGGCACCCAGCGGGAACACCAGCTGCGCCGCCAGGACGAGGACCAGGACAACGGCCGGCTGGACCGCGCCGGGCGCATACTGGGCCAGGCCCGTCAGGACCAGGACGGTACCGGCGGCACGCGCCAGCCACCAATAGGTCCAGCGGTGCCCACGTCCCGGCAGCCGGCGTGCGGCGACCAGGAAGTAGGCGGTCAGCAGGAGCAACGCAGCGTTGGCCGCGGCGTCGGGGAGTTCACTGAAGGCGGTCAAAACCAGCACGGCGGCTGCCGCCGGGGGCAGCACCTCCCCCACGCTTGCGCTCCACCGGCCGGCCGATGGGTTCCGCGGCAGCAAGACCAGGCCCACGGCCAGCGCTGCCGCCAGCTGCAGGAACAGGCCCGCGGTGGCCAGCGGCGCCGGCTCCGTCCAGGCCAGCACAACACTGCAGGCAAGTCCGGCGAGTACAAAGCCCATCAACGTTGCCTCCGGGGCCAGCGCGGGCCGGCTCCGGACCATCACCCATATCGACAGCAGCTGCTGGAGGACCACGGCAACGAGGAGTGCCGCCAGGATGGCAGGCCGTTGCGCGCTGCCATCCGTGACGGCGGCTGCAACAGCGGGTGCGGCGGCGGTGAGTGCCAACCTGGCGTTGAACAGCAGCAACGGGACAGTTGCCGGCGTCGCAATTCCCGGGCGCATCCTGGCCAGCCAGCCGGCGCCGGCCAGGAGCAGCATCAAGGCCAGCGGCCACGCCCCCATAACGGGCGCGGCCAGTCCTGCCAGCAGCAGGGCGGCATAGGGGGCATATTCGGCCCTGCCGCCCAGCCTGGCGGCGATTACCATGCTGGTGGCGAGGAGGATAAGCACCGGGACCCAAAGCGGGACGCCGCCCTGGCCCTGCCGGGAAAACTCCACGGCCGCGGCAAAGGTGCCTGTGGCCAGTACCTGGACGGCAAATGTTCCCAGTGCATCAAAGCGCCACCTGCCCCGGACCCGGGGCGGAACCTGCGGTTGGGCCTGGATCTGTGGCTGGACCTGTCGTTCTTCGTCCGTCACAGGGGCGGAGGGGAACCACTTCGCGAGGACCGGCATGCCGTACGCCACCGCGATGGACTGGGCCGCCAGAAGGACAACCGCCGCCAGCAGACCGTCACGGCCGTGCCCGGTCAGCTCCGCGACGCCCACGGACAACCCCGCTGTCAGGGCTGCCCGAGCGGCGAAGTAGTGCAGGACCCGTTGCGTGCTGCTGCGGACGGCTGCAATGCCGGCGAAGTACACACCGCACAGTCCGATGACCCCCGCGTATTCGGACGCGGAGATCAGGCCCGGGAGGCAGGTGACAACCAGTGCCACGGCCGGAACCAGCACCGGATGCAGGACGGCCAGGGGCTGCACATACAGCGGCGGGAGCCAGCCGGGCCTGCCCAGGGAGAGCACGGTAAAGCCAATGGACACCGCGATGAGGACCACGAAGTACCAGACCAGGGCTGCGCCGAGCACAGCGGTGCCGGACCAGGCCGTCGAGATCAGGAACGTCAGCGAAAGGTAGGCCAGAACCCTGCTCTCCAGCCGCACCGACGCCGCAACGTAGGCGGCCGTTCCCACCAGGGAGGTGACGAGCCAGGCCGCCGGGCCGTCGCTCCAGACGAAGTTGTACATCGCCAGCCCGGTCACCGGCACCAGCGCCAGCCCCGTGCCGGTAAAGGCGACCGCCGCAGGTTTGAGCCGTGCCACTTTGGCATGCAGGACAAATCCCGCGACGTAGAAGGCTGCGGCCACGGCGCAGACTCCGGCGAACCGGAGCATGGGCGGCAGGCCGGTACCAATAAAGAGGGCAGCCGCAGCTACCAGGAGCAGGCTGGCCACGTAAAGCGTGATGTTGATGTTCTGCCGGTCGCGGCGGGCCCGCCGCGCCTGGCGCTCGGCTTCGGTTTCTACGGGCACGGCAGTTCCATGCATAGGGACCGACGGCGGAACGGCAAGCGGCTGCGCGGGTGTGGCGTGGGCGGGTTCGGCCAGCTGCTGCCGGGCCGGCTGAAACAGTGCCGGTTGCAGCAGGGGCTGCCGGGTGGGCGCCCACGGTTCCTGCGCCGCCCCAAACACTTCCTGCACAGGTGCCAGCGGCGGAGTAGGGACGGCGGGCGGTCCCAGTGGCTCAGCATGCGGGGCCACCGGCGTCGACCTGGCTGTTGACGATGCTGGCGCCGGTGGTTCCGCGGCCACCCTGGCCATGGCATCGAGCCAGCCCTGCAGGTGTCCGGCCCGGTATCCGGCCTCGTAGGATTCGTCCGTCATGTCCATGGCCTTTCCGGGCAGCGTTGTGGCGCCACTATTTATCCAATGACTGGATAAATAGTAGCAAAGGAAAACCCCGCTGCACAGCAGCGGGGTTTCCCAGCGGTCATCCGGGCCCTAAGCCCTTCCGGCCAGTAATCAGCAAAGACTACTTGTTGATCTTGGTAACGCGTCCTGAACCAACGGTGCGGCCGCCTTCGCGGATAGCGAAGCCGAGGCCCTCTTCCATGGCGATGGGCTGGATGAGCGCAACGGTCATCTCAGTGTTATCGCCGGGCATAACCATTTCCGTGCCCTCGGGCAGGGTGATAACGCCGGTTACGTCCGTGGTGCGGAAGTAGAACTGCGGGCGGTAGTTGGAGTAGAACGGGTTGTGACGCCCGCCTTCGTCCTTGGAGAGGATGTAGACGTTGGCTTCGAAGTCGGTGTGCGGGGTGATGGAACCCGGCTTGACGACAACCTGGCCACGCTCGACATCGTCGCGCTTCAGACCGCGGAGCAGGAGGCCACAGTTCTCGCCGGCCCATGCTTCGTCGAGCTGCTTGTGGAACATCTCGATACCGGTAACCGTGGTCTTCTGGACCGGACGGATGCCGACGATCTCGACCTCGGAGTTGATGGCGAGGGTGCCACGCTCGGCGCGGCCCGTAACAACGGTGCCACGGCCGGTGATGGTGAAGACGTCCTCGATAGGCATGAGGAACGGCTTGTCACGGTCACGTACGGGGTCCGGAACGGACTCGTCAACGGCTTCCATGAGGTCCTCGACGGACTTGACCCAAACGGGGTCGCCTTCGAGTGCCTTCAGGCCGGAAACGCGAACAACGGGAGCGTCGTCGCCATCGAAGCCCTGAGCGGAAAGCAGCTCACGAACTTCCATTTCAACGAGGTCCAGCAGTTCTTCGTCGTCAACCATGTCCGACTTGTTCAGAGCAACCAGCAGGTAGGGAACGCCAACCTGGCGGGCGAGCAGGACGTGCTCGCGGGTCTGAGCCATCGGGCCGTCAGTGGCGGCAACCACGAGGATTGCACCGTCCATCTGTGCAGCACCGGTGATCATGTTCTTGATGTAGTCAGCGTGACCCGGAGCGTCTACGTGTGCGTAGTGGCGCTTTTCGGTCTGGTATTCAACGTGGGAGATGTTGATGGTAATGCCGCGCTGACGCTCTTCGGGAGCAGAGTCAATCGACGCGAAGTCGCGCTGCTCGTTGAGAGTCGGGTACTTGTCGTACAGCACCTTGGAAATGGCGGCCGTCAACGTCGTCTTACCGTGGTCAACGTGACCAATGGTGCCGATGTTAACGTGCGGCTTAGTCCGCTCGAACTTTGCCTTTGCCACAGGTTCCTCCTAGAACGTTTTCAAATGACTTACCCTTCAACCGCGCTGATCGCGGCAGAAACTCAGGTAAGTCTACTTGGGGGGCTTTGGATTGGTGAAATTGCAGATTCAGGAACTAATACTAGTCCCTAGAGCCTGTTCGTGCAGATGGCCGGAGCGGCCGGGACCTTCCGGCCACCTGCACCGGCTGTACTTTCCGCTGGCGGAAGCACATCCGAGTTTGTTTGCTGCGTCTTGTCCCGGAGGACTATTCGCCGCGGTTCTTCTGGATGATCTCGTCGGCGAATGCCTTCGGGACCTCGGCGTAGCTGTGGAACGTCATGGAGTACACAGCGCGGCCCTGGGTCTTTGAACGCAGGTCACCGATGTAGCCGAACATGCCGGACAGCGGGACGTGCGCACGGATGACCTTGACACCCTGTGCATCTTCCATGGACTGCATCTGGCCACGGCGGGAGTTGAGGTCACCGATAACTTCACCCATGTATTCCTCAGGGGTGCGGACCTCGACATCCATCAGCGGTTCGAGCAGGACAGGGTTCGCCTTGCGGGCGGCTTCCTTGAAAGCCATCCGGCCGGCGATCTTGAACGCCATTTCCGAGGAGTCAACATCGTGGTAAGCGCCGTCAATCAGCGTTGCCTTGATGCCAACAACCGGGTAACCGGCCAGGACGCCGTCGTTCAGCGCATCCTGGATGCCGGCGTCGACGGACGGAATGTATTCGCGAGGAATACGTCCACCGGTCACCTTGTTCTCGAACTCGTACAGCTCGCCTTCGGAAGTATCCAGGGGCCCGATGGCGATCTGGATCTTTGCGAACTGGCCCGAACCACCGGTCTGCTTCTTGTGCGTGTAGTCGTGACGCGCAACAACATTCTTGATGGTTTCGCGGTAGGCAACCTGCGGCTTGCCAACGTTTGCCTCGACCTTGAATTCGCGGCGCATGCGGTCCACCAGGATGTCCAGGTGGAGCTCGCCCATGCCGGCGATGATGGTCTGGCCCGTGTCTTCGTTGAGGGACACCTGGAAGGTGGGGTCCTCAGCGGAGAGCTTCTGGATGGCCGTGGAGAGCTTCTCCTGGTCACCCTTGGTGTTGGGCTCGATGGCAACCGAGATCACGGGCTCCGGGAAGCTCATGGACTCGAGGACGATCTGGTTGGCGGAATCACACAGGGTGTCACCCGTGGTGGTGTCCTTCAAGCCGATCGCTGCGTAGATGTGGCCGGCGGTAGCGCCATCAACGGGCATTTCCTTGTTGGCGTGCATCTGGAACAGCTTGCCGATGCGCTCCTTCTTGCCCTTGGTGGAGTTGACCACCTGGGCGCCTGCTTCCACGTGACCGGAGTACACGCGGACGAAGGTGAGCTGGCCGAAGAACGGGTGCGCGGCAATCTTGAACGCCAGGGCCGAGAACGGCTCTTCGGAAGACGGCTTGCGGGTCAGTTCCTTCTCTTCGTCGCGGGGATCGTGACCGATCATCGGCGGGACGTCGAGCGGGTTCGGCAGGTAGTCGATGACAGCATCGAGCATCGGCTGGACGCCACGGTTCTTGAAGGCGGAGCCACAGAACACGGGGTACAGCTCGGAGTTGATGGTCATCTTGCGGATGCCGGCCTTGAGCTCGTCAATCGAGATCTCTTCGCCTTCGAGGTACTTCTCCATGAGTTCTTCGGAGGACTCGGCAACAGCTTCAACGAGTGCTGCGCGGTACTCTTCAGCCTTCGCCTGGAGGTCAGCCGGGATCTCCTGGATCTCGTACTTGGCACCCATGGTGACGTCACCCTTGGAGTCGCCGGGCCATACGAGGGCACGCATGTAGAGCAGGTCAACAACGCCGATGAAGTCGTTCTCCGCACCGATGGGCAGCTGCATAACCAGCGGCTTGGCGCCGAGGCGGTTAACAATCGTGTCCACGGTGAAGTAGAAGTCAGCGCCCAGCTTGTCCATCTTGTTGACGAAGCAGATACGCGGGACGTTGTACTTGTCGGCCTGGCGCCAAACAGTCTCGGACTGCGGCTCCACGCCTTCCTTGCCATCGAAGACGGCAACGGCGCCGTCGAGGACGCGCAAGGAGCGCTCAACCTCAACGGTGAAGTCAACGTGGCCGGGGGTGTCGATGATGTTGATCTGGTTGTTTTCCCAGAAGCAGGTCACGGCGGCAGACGTGATGGTGATGCCGCGTTCCTTTTCCTGTTCCATCCAGTCAGTCGTCGAAGCGCCGTCGTGCGTTTCGCCGATCTTGTGGTTCACACCCGTGTAAAACAGGATGCGCTCGGTGGTGGTGGTCTTGCCGGCATCAATGTGGGCCATGATGCCGATGTTGCGGACCTTACTAAGGTCGGTAAGCACGTCCTGTGCCACGGTGTCTCCCTTTCGGATGGACTGCACGTTCGCCGCCGGCTCGGTTGAGCCGGCGGCGATCGGGAAGTATTACCAGCGGTAGTGGGCGAAGGCCTTGTTGGACTCGGCCATCTTGTGGGTATCTTCGCGGCGCTTCACAGCGGCACCGAGACCGTTCGAGGCATCCAGGATTTCGTTCTGGAGGCGCTCGGTCATCGTCTTTTCGCGGCGGGCCTTGGAGTAGCCAACCAGCCAACGCAGGGCGAGTGCGGTGGAGCGGCCCGGCTTGACCTCAACCGGAACCTGGTACGTTGCGCCACCGACGCGGCGTGAGCGGACCTCGAGTGAAGGCTTGACGTTGTCCATGGCCTTCTTGAGGGCTGCTACGGGGTCGCCACCGGACTTGGCGCGTGCGCCTTCGAGTGCACCGTAGACGATGCGCTCTGCCGTGGACTTCTTGCCGTCAACGAGCACCTTGTTGATGAGCTGGGTAACCAGCGGGGAGCCGTAAACGGGATCTAGTACGAGCGGCCGCTTGGGGGCCGGACCCTTGCGAGGCATATTACTTCTTCTCCATCTTTGCGCCGTAACGGCTGCGTGCCTGCTTACGGTTCTTCACACCCTGGGTATCGAGGGCGCCACGGACGATCTTGTAGCGGACACCGGGGAGGTCCTTAACGCGACCACCGCGAACGAGCACAATGGAGTGCTCCTGCAGGTTGTGGCCAACACCGGGGATGTAGGCGGTTACTTCCACGCCACCGTTGAGGCGCACACGTGCAACCTTACGGAGAGCCGAGTTCGGCTTCTTCGGGGTGGTGGTGTAAACGCGGGTGCAGACACCGCGGCGCATCGGGCTGCCGTTCAGCGCGGGGGCCTTGGTCTTTTTGACCTTCGGCGTGCGGCCCTTGCGGACCAGCTGGTTAATCGTAGGCACTCTCGTGTTCTCCGTTGGTTTGATCTCTACCCCGGGACCAGGCGCCAGCCTGGAAGTCGGGGTTTTGGCGTTGTTCCTGCAGCTGCGCCCATGAAAACTTGCGTAGGCGTGCAAAAGCGTGGCATTCGTTGCGCACTTAGCCCGCAACCCGGAAACAAGCTCCACCCAGCATCATGAGAACAAAACCAAAATGATGCTGCGGCGGCCTTCATCCACTGCCACACAGAACAATTACGAAAAGTCTAACACGTATGGACCTGGGGCCTTAATCCGGTGTATACGGGGAAGACCCCGCCCCCACGGTGTGGGGACGGGGTCTTTCTACTCAGGGACCAGTGGTCAGCGGAAGTCGCTGCCCAGGTCGTAGTCATCCAGCGGGATGGCGTGGAACTCAGGAGCTCCGTCGCCGCCCAGGGTGTCGTACGAGAAGTCACTGAATGCGCTGGGGCCGGTGAACAGGTTGGCCTTTGCTTCTTCAGTGGGCTCCACGGTGACCTCGGTGTAGCGCGGGAGACCCGTGCCGGCCGGGATCAGCTTACCGATGATGACGTTCTCCTTGAGGCCGAGCAGCGGGTCGCTCTTGCCTTCCATGGCCGCCTGCGTCAGGACGCGGGTGGTTTCCTGGAAGGAAGCTGCGGACAGCCAGGACTCGGTGGCCAGGGAGGCCTTGGTGATGCCCATGAGCTCAGGACGGCCGGAAGCCGGTGTCTTGCCCTCGGACACAACACGGCGGTTGGCGTCTTCGAAGCGGCTGCGCTCGGCGAGCTCGCCGGGCAGCAGATCCGATTCGCCGGACTCGATGACCGTGACGCGCCGCAGCATCTGCCGGACAATGACTTCCACGTGCTTGTCGTGGATGCCAATGCCCTGGCTGAGGTAAACGCCCTGCACTTCGTCCACAAGGAACTTCTGCGCGGCACGCGGACCCATGATGCGCAGGACCTGCTTGGGGTCAACCGGTCCGTTGATCAGCTTCTGGCCAACCGTGACATGGTCGCCGTCTTCGATCAGGAGCCGTGAACGGCGAAGCACCGGGTAAGCGATGTCTTCGGTTCCGTCGTCGGGCGTGATGACCAGGCGCATCTGGCGCTCGGACTCTTCAATGGTGATGCGGCCGGCTGCTTCTGCAATCGGTGCGACACCCTTCGGAGTGCGGGCTTCGAACAGCTCCTGGATACGGGGCAGGCCCTGGGTGATGTCGTCGCCACCACCGGCGGAGACAGCACCACCGGTGTGGAACGTACGCATGGTCAGCTGCGTGCCGGGCTCACCGATGGACTGTGCGGCGATGATGCCCACGGCTTCGCCGATGTCCACGGTCTTACCCGTGGCCAGCGAGCGGCCGTAGCACAGGGCGCAGGTGCCGACGCTGGACTCACAGGTGAGTACGGAGCGGACCTTGACCTCGGTGATGCCGGCTGCGAAGAGCTCGGCAATAACAACGTCGCCGCAGTCGGTGCCGGCAGCTGCCAGGACGGTGCCCTTGTCATCGACGACGTCGACGGCCAGGGTCCGGGCGTAGGCGCTGTTCTCAACGTTCTCGTCGAGGACCAGTTCACCGTTGGCGTCGGCGACGGCGATTGCCGTGACCAGGCCGCGCTCGGTGCCGCAGTCCTCTTCGCGGACGATGACGTCCTGCGAGACGTCCACCAGGCGCCGGGTCAGGTAACCCGAGTTGGCGGTACGCAGCGCGGTGTCAGCCAGGCCCTTACGTGCACCGTGGGTGGCGATGAAGTATTCCAGCACCGACAGGCCCTCACGGTAGGAGGACTTGATGGGACGCGGGATGATCTCACCCTTAGGGTTGGCCACCAGGCCACGGATACCCGCGATCTGACGGACCTGCATCCAGTTACCACGTGCACCGGAGGACACCATGCGGTTGATCGTGTTCATCGGGGACAGGCTGTCACGCATCGCCTGGGCGATTTCGTTGGTGGCCTTGTTCCAGATTTCGATCAGTTCCTGGCGGCGCTCGTCGTCGTCGATCAGGCCCTTGTCGTACTGGCCCTGGATCTTGGCGGCGCGCTCCTCGTAGCCGGCAAGGATCTTCGGCTTGTCCTTGGGCACCTCAATGTCGGAGATGGCCACGGTGACGCCCGAGCGGGTTGCCCAGTAGAAACCGGCATCCTTCAGGTTGTCCAGCGTTGCCGCGGTGACGACCTTGGGGTAGCGCTCGGCGAGGTCGTTGACGATCCGGGACAGTTCGCCCTTGTCCGCAACATCCTCAACCCACGGGTAGTCCTCGGGCAGGGTCTCGTTGAAGATGACCTGTCCCAGTGAGGTTTCCACCAGTGCGGTCTGACCCGGCTCCCAGCCTTCGGGAGCTTCCCAGCCTGCGTAGGGCACAAAGCCTTCGAGGCGGATCTTGACCTTGGAGTTCAGGTGCAGGTCACGCAGGTCGTAGGCCATGATGGCTTCCGCCACGGAACCGAAGATCCGGCCTTCGCCGGCTGAACCGACACGCTTGGTGGTCAGGTGGTACAGACCGATGATCATGTCCTGCGAAGGCAGGGTCACGGGACGGCCGTCGGAGGGCTTGAGGATGTTGTTGGAGGACAGCATCAGGATGCGGGCTTCAGCCTGCGCCTCGGGGCTCAGCGGCAGGTGCACTGCCATCTGGTCGCCGTCGAAGTCGGCGTTGAAGGCGCCACAGACCAGCGGGTGCAGCTGGATTGCCTTACCTTCAACAAGCTGGGGCTCGAACGCCTGGATGCCGAGGCGGTGCAGGGTGGGTGCACGGTTGAGCAGCACCGGGTGTTCGGTGATGATCTCTTCCAGGACGTCCCAGACCTGCGGGCGGTAGCGCTCCACCATCCGCTTGGCCGACTTGATGTTCTGGGCGTGGTTGAGGTCAACCAGGCGCTTCATCACGAACGGCTTGAAGAGCTCCAGTGCCATCTGCTTGGGCAGGCCACACTGGTGCAGCTTCAGCTGCGGGCCCACCACGATGACCGAGCGGCCGGAGTAGTCAACACGCTTGCCGAGGAGGTTCTGGCGGAACCGGCCCTGCTTGCCCTTGAGCATGTCGCTCAGGGACTTCAGCGGACGGTTGCCCGGACCCGTGACGGGACGGCCGCGGCGGCCGTTGTCGAAGAGGCTGTCAACAGCTTCCTGAAGCATGCGCTTCTCGTTGTTGACGATGATCTCCGGAGCACCCAGGTCGAGCAGGCGCTTGAGGCGGTTGTTGCGGTTGATCACACGTCGGTAGAGGTCGTTGAGGTCGGAGGTCGCGAAGCGGCCACCGTCCAGCTGGACCATGGGGCGCAGTTCCGGCGGGATCACCGGGACGGCGTCCAGGACCATGCCAAGCGGGCTGTTGTTGGTGGTCAGGAACGCGTTGACCACCTTCAGGCGCTTGAGGGCACGGGTCTTGCGCTGGCCCTTGCCGTTGGCAATGATGTCGCGCAGCAGGTCCGACTCGGCCTGCATGTCGAAGTTCTCAAGACGCTTCTTGATGGCTTCGGCACCCATGGAGCCTTCGAAGTACATGCCGTAGCGGTCGCGCAGCTCGCGGTACAGGCCTTCGTCACCTTCGAGGTCAGCGACCTTGAGGTTCTTGAACCGGTCCCAGACCTGCTCGAGGCGTTCGATGTCGGCGTCGGCACGCTTACGCACGTTCGCCATCTGGCGGTCGGCGGAGTCGCGGGCCTTCTTCTTGTCGGCAGCCTTGGCGCCTTCGCCCTCAAGGCGGGCGATTTCGCCTTCGAGGTCGCGGGCGATCGCCGCGATGTCGGAGTCGCGGTTGTCGATGAGCTGCTTCTTCTCGATGTCGTGCTCAACCTGCAGGTTGGGCAGTTCCTCGTGGCGGGCAGCCTCGTCGACGCTGGTGATCATGTAGGCGGCGAAGTAGATGACCTTTTCGAGGTCCTTCGGTGCCAGGTCAAGGAGGTAGCCAAGGCGTGACGGAACACCCTTGAAGTACCAGATGTGCGTGACGGGCGCGGCGAGCTCAATGTGGCCCATACGCTCGCGGCGGACCTTCGCGCGGGTGACTTCAACGCCACACCGCTCGCAGATGATGCCCTTGAAGCGGACGCGCTTGTACTTGCCGCAGTAGCACTCCCAGTCCCGGGACGGGCCGAAGATCTTCTCGCAGAAGAGTCCGTCCTTCTCAGGCTTGAGCGTGCGGTAGTTGATGGTTTCCGGCTTCTTAACCTCGCCGTATGACCAACCACGGATGTCTTCCGCGGTGGCGAGGCCGATCTGCATGAGGCCGAAGGAGGATTCGCTGGACATATGGTCCCTGTTCTCTCTTGTTCTCTGAATTCTGAAGTCTTGGGCTACGCGAAGAGGGAGGAGGGGCACGACGGCGGGTTCGCACCCGCCGTCGTACCTCCCCTGCTAAACCTCTTCTACGGAACTGGGCTCTGCACGGGACAGGTCGATGCCCAGTTCTTCCGCAGCCGTGAAGACTGCGTCATCAGAATCACGCATTTCAATCGTGGTTCCGTCGGTGGAAAGAACTTCCACGTTCAGGCACAGCGACTGCATTTCCTTGATCAGGACCTTGAAGGACTCGGGAACGCCCGGCTCCGGGATGTTCTCGCCCTTGACGATGGCTTCGTAGACCTTCACGCGGCCATGGATGTCATCGGACTTGATGGTCAGGAGTTCCTGAAGCGTGTAAGCGGCGCCGTAGGCCTCGAGGGCCCAGACTTCCATCTCACCGAAGCGCTGGCCACCGAACTGTGCCTTACCACCCAGCGGCTGCTGCGTGATCATGGAGTACGGGCCGGTGGAGCGGGCGTGGATCTTGTCGTCCACCAGGTGGTGGAGCTTCAGGATGTACATGTAGCCCACGGAGATCGGGTCCGGGAACGGTTCGCCGGAGCGGCCGTCGAAGAGCCGGGTCTTGCCGGAGGAGTCAATCAGGCGCTCACCGTCGCGGGTCACGTTGGTGGAGTCGAGCAGGCCGGTGATTTCTTCTTCACGGGCGCCGTCGAACACCGGCGTGGCGACAGTGGTGGAACCACTTTCGCGCGGCAGGTTGGGCAGCTGCTTGACCCACTCGGGCTCGCCTTCGATCTTCCAACCGGTCTTGGCAACCCAACCGAGGTGGGTTTCCAGGACCTGGCCCACGTTCATGCGGCCCGGAACACCCAGCGGGTTCAGGACGATATCAACGGGGGTGCCGTCGGCCAGGAAGGGCATGTCCTCGATCGGGAGGATCTTGGAGATAACGCCCTTGTTGCCGTGGCGGCCGGCGAGCTTGTCGCCGTCGGTGATCTTGCGCTTGGCAGCGACGTATACACGGACCAGCTGGTTGACGCCCGGGGGCAGCTCATCGTCGTTGTCGCGGTCGAAGACGCGGACACCGATGACGGTGCCGGACTCGCCGTGGGGAACCTTCAGGGAGGTGTCGCGCACTTCGCGGGACTTCTCACCGAAGATGGCACGGAGCAGGCGCTCTTCCGGGGTCAGCTCGGTCTCGCCCTTGGGGGTGACCTTGCCTACCAGGATGTCGCCGGCTTCAACCTCGGCACCGATGTGGATGATGCCGCGCTCGTCCAGGCCTGCCAGGACTTCCTCGGACACGTTGGGGATGTCACGGGTGATTTCCTCGGCACCAAGCTTGGTGTCGCGGGCATCGATCTCGTGCTCCTCGATGTGGATGGAGGAAAGGACGTCCTCGGCAACGATGCGCTGCGAGAGGATGATGGCGTCCTCGAAGTTGTGGCCTTCCCAGGACATGAATGCCACGAGCAGGTTCTTGCCCAGTGCCAGTTCGCCCTGGTCCGTTGCCGGACCGTCGGCGATGATGCCGCCGACTTCGAGGCGCTGGCCTTCGCTTACCAGGACGCGGTTGTTGTAGCAGTTGCCCTGGTTGGAGCGTGCGAACTTGTTGATGCGGTAGTTGGTTTCGGTGCCGTCGTCGTTAAGCATGATGACGAGCTCGGCGGAAACCTCGGTGACCACACCGGCCTTCTTGGCGATGGTGACGTCACCGGCGTCGACTGCGGCGGCGCGCTCCATGCCGGTACCCACAAACGGGGCCTCGGAACGGACCAGCGGCACAGCCTGGCGCTGCATGTTGGCACCCATGAGTGCACGGTTGGCATCGTCATGCTCGAGGAACGGAATCAGGGCCGTTGCCACGGACACCATCTGGCGCGGGGAAACGTCCATGAACTCGACCTCGCCGGCGGGAACGAGGACAGGCTCGCCTCCACCACCACGGGCGCGGACCAGGACAGTGTCCTCGGAGAACTTCTTGTTTGCATCGAGCGGGGCGTTGGCCTGTGCGATCAGGACCTCTGCCTCGTCGTCAGCCGTCAGGTACTGGACGTCGTCGGAAACAACGCCATCCTTGACCAGGCGGTACGGGGTCTCGATGAAACCGAACGGGTTGATCCGGCCGTAGGAAGCCAGCGAACCGATCAGGCCAATGTTCGGGCCTTCAGGGGTTTCGATGGGGCACATGCGGCCGTAGTGGGACGGGTGCACGTCACGGACTTCCATGCCGGCACGGTCACGGGACAGACCGCCGGGGCCCAGCGCCGACAGGCGGCGCTTGTGGGTCAGGCCGGAGAGCGGGTTGTTCTGGTCCATGAACTGCGACAGCTGGGACGTTCCGAAGAACTCCTTGATGGCTGCAACAACCGGGCGGATGTTGATCAGCGTCTGCGGCGTGATGGCTTCGACGTCCTGCGTGGTCATACGCTCGCGGACAACGCGCTCCATGCGGGACAGGCCGGTGCGGACCTGGTTCTCGATGAGCTCGCCGACGGCGCGAATGCGGCGGTTGCCGAAGTGGTCGATGTCATCGATCTCGACGCGGAGGTCGTGGTCCTGGCCATCGCGCTTGCCCGTGAGGGTTTTCTCGCCGGCATGCAGCGCAACGAGGAACTTGATCATGGCGACGATGTCTTCAACGTGCAGGACCGAAGCTTCCTTGTCACCAAGGGAGCGGTCGATGCCAAGCTTGCGGTTGATCTTGTAGCGGCCAACCTTGGCCAGATCGTAGCGCTTGGAGTTGAAGTACAGGTTGTCCAGCAGGGACTGGGCAGCCTCGACTGTGGGCGGCTCGCCCGGTCGCAGCTTCCGGTAGATGTCCAGCAACGCGTCTTCGCGGGTTTCGGTGGCGTCCTTCTCCAGGGTTGCCCGCATGGAGTCGTACTGCCCGAATTCCTCAAGGATCTGGCCTTCAGTCCAGCCGAGGGCCTTCAGCAGCACCGTGACGGACTGCTTGCGCTTCCGGTCGAGGCGGACGCCGACCTGGTCGCGCTTGTCGATCTCCAGCTCGAACCATGCACCGCGGGACGGGATGATCTTGGCGGTGAAGATGTCCTTGTCGCTGGTCTTGTCAGCGGCACGCTCGAAGTAGGCGCCCGGGGAACGGACCAGCTGGGAGACCACAACACGCTCGGTGCCGTTGACGACGAAGGTGCCCTTCTCGGTCATCAGCGGGAAGTCGCCCATGAACACGGTCTGCTGCTTGATTTCGCCCGTGTTGTTGTTCATGAACTCGGCCTTGACGTACAGCGGAGCCGAGTACGTGGCGTCCCGGTCCTTGCATTCGGCCATCGTGTACTTGGGATCAGCGAACTCCGGATCGGAGAAGCTCAGGGACATGGTGCCCTGGAAGTCCTCGATCGGGGAGATTTCTTCGAAGATGTCCGACAGGCCGGACGTGGTGGCGACGCTGAGGTCGTTTTCTTCGACAGCCTTTGCCACGCGTGCCTGCCAGCGCTCGTTGCCGACCAGCCAGTCAAAGCTGTCCGTCTGCAGGGCAAGCAGATTCGGAACATCAAGGGGTTCGTGAATCTTTGCGAATGAGAGCCGGCGAGTGGCACCATCAGTGCTGTCGGCGGTGTTAGCGGTTTCGTTATTAGAGGTGCTCGAGGCGACCAAGAGGGATCCTTCCACAGACCTTCAGGCGTTTTCAGATCTCCCCCGCTGTGCATCTGCAGATAGAATCCACAGTGCTACCATCCGGTTCCGCTATATGACCCGGGGCCGGGGCTGGGCATTTCGTGACGTTGTCGACGGCACGTTGAATGTCAGCTGCCAGGCAAAGCCCACCGCTATATGAAGGCTGAAGGTAAACAGGGAAGACGCAAATATCTACGATACGGCAAAACAGCCTACCTGTCTACCCCACATCCGGCCGGATTGCAAGCACCGGATTTTGACCGGCACCGCTCCCCTGTCTTCACAGCCGGAGCGTCACGCCTTCCGCCGTGCAGGTGCCGGAATTGGCGAATACCGCGTCGCGGACGGCGTCCTTGGATTCCTGGTCCGCCTGGCCACCGGTCTCCGCCTTGACTGAACGGTCGATCGAGAGCAGGGCAAGCGCTGCGAAGAGCCCTTCGAGGTCGCCGGCGGCACCGGCCTGGGCGTCCTGGGCTTTCAGGTAGATCTCCTCGAAGCCGTTGGCGTCGTCCGCCGGGACCGCGGCGTACTCCGCGTAGAGCGAGTTGAACAGCCCGCAGGCCTCCTTGGCCCCGCCGGCGGCCGGCGCTGCCGGCGCTGCCGGCGCCGATGACGCGGGTCCCGGTGCGGTGTTGCCGGGGGTGCTGCCGGCGGAGTCCTGGCCCTGCGCGGATCCGGAGGCCGCCGGCGCGGGCTCGGGCGCCTGCACGGAGCACGCGGTAAGGCCTGCCAGCGCGGCGATGGCCGCCAGGGAGAGGATCTTTTTCACGTCTGCACCTTTGTTCCGAATGGTGCGGGCTTTGGTGACCCGCCGCAAGTTTCCGCGTTCAACCCTACGCAAGCTCCCGGCGTCGTGCACGTCCCAGGCATGGGGACCTCTCCCCTGCCGTTCCGGACGGTGCCTTGCGTGCGGGTGTTTGAATAGCAGCGTGACAGGGGTCACGATAGCCTTGGTGGCTTACACCGGATCCGATCGGAAGAGATAACCATGGGCGATTCCCAGGACAACACTGACGTTGTCATCCTCGCAGCAGTGCGGACCCCGCAGGGCCGGATCAACGGCCAGCTGGCGGGCTTCACCGCCGTGGACCTGGGCGCCCGTGCCATCAGGGCCGCGCTGGACGCCGGTGGCGTGGACGCGGCAGACGTGGACGCCGTCATCATGGGCCAGGTGCTGCAGGCCGGGGCCGGCCAGAATCCGGCCCGGCAAAGCAGTGTTGGCGCAGGCATCGGCTGGAATGTTCCGGCCGTCACTATCAACAAGGTGTGCCTGTCCGGCCTGACGGCGGTCATCGATGCCGCCCGGCTGATCCGGGCCGGCGATGCCACCGTGGTGGTTGCCGGCGGCCAGGAGTCCATGACCCGGGCGCCGCACCTGCTCCCCGGGTCCCGGCAGGGCTGGACCTACGGCAACATCGCGGCCCTGGACGCGGCAGCGCATGACGGGCTGACCGACGCCTTTGACGGCCAGTCGATGGGCCTGTCCACGGAAACGCGGAACCTGGCCCTGGGCATTGACCGGCAGTCCCAGGACAACGTGGCGGCGCAATCGCATCAGCGGGCCGCGCTTGCCGCAAAGAACGGCATTTTCGACGACGAACTGGTGCCGTTGAGCGTCAAGCAGCGAAAAGGCGACCCGTTGCAGGTCAACGCCGATGAGGGCATCCGGCCCGCCACCACGGTGGAGTCCCTGGCGGGACTGCGGGCTGCGTTCGCCACCGACGGCACCATCACGGCCGGAAACTCCTCGCCGCTGTCCGATGGGGCGGCAGCGCTGGTCCTGTCCAGCAGGGGGTACGCGGAAGCCCACGGCCTGGCCTACCTGGCAGTGGTGGGCAAGCCCGGGCAGGTGGCCGGGCCGGACAACTCGCTGCATTCCCAACCGTCAAACGCCATCCTGGATGCGCTGCAGCGGGCCGGTTGGACCACCGCCGACCTTGACTTCATCGAGATCAACGAGGCCTTCGGGTCCGTGGCGGTCCAGTCCCTGAAGGACCTGGACTATCCGCTGGACCGGTGCAACATCCACGGCGGAGCGATTGCCTTGGGACACCCGATCGGGGCCTCCGGGGCCCGGCTTGCCGTTCACGCTGCCCACGAACTCCGGCGGCGGGGTACTGGCAAGGCAGCCGTATCACTGTGCGGCGGCGGCGGGCAGGGCGAAGCGCTCCTGCTGTACCGCGACTGATGGGGACCGGACCGGCGCCGGGCCGGGAAAGGTTCCTGGCCGGCGCGGCGGAAGTGGGCCTCCAAGTGGACGTGGTGGCCCGGGCCGCCGCCGGCAGCCTGGCCGAGGCAGCGTCACTGCTGGGCATCAGCCCGGCGGACATCGTTAAATCGCTGGTGGTCAAGCACAAGGACGGCACATTCCTGTTCGCCCTGATCCCCGGCGACCGGCAGATCTCCTGGCCCAAGCTCAGGGCACTGGTGGGCGTCAACAAGTTGTCCCTGCCACCGGCAGACGTGGCCCTGGACGCCACCGGCTACGAGCGCGGCACCATCACTCCGCTGGGCAGCACGCATCCGTGGCCTGTGTACGCCGATGCAGCCATCACGGGAAAACGGATCTCCATGGGCGCCGGGGCACACGGCTACAGCGCATTCGTGGACGCCGACGCGCTCACGGCAGCCCTGCGCGCGGTGGTGGCGGACATCTCCGATCCCAACTAGGTCGCAGTTGTTGTCGTTTTGGAGCCCCATAACGACAACAACTGCCAGTCAGTTGGGTTAAATAGAAAACCCCGTCCACAACAGTGGACGGGGTTTTCCGGGAAAAGACGCTGTTACTTGAGGGTAACGGTTGCGCCGGCAGCCTCGAGCTGCTCCTTTGCCTTCTCGGCAGCTTCCTTGGTGGCGCCTTCGAGGACGGCCTTGGGAGCGCTGTCGACCAGGTCCTTGGCTTCCTTCAGACCCAGGGAAGTGATGGCACGTACTTCCTTGATCACTGCGATCTTCTTTTCGCCAGCGGATTCGAGGACGACATCGAAGTCGGTCTTCTCTTCGGCTTCTTCAGCAGCAGCAGCGGGGCCGGCAACGGCAACAGCGGCAGCGGTTACTTCGAAGGTCTCTTCGAAGAGCTTGACGAACTCGGAGAGCTCGATGATGGTCAGTTCCTTGAAAGCTTCAATGAGCTCTTCGTTGGTGAGCTTCGCCATGGGAGGCGTCCTTCCTGTTGTGGTGGTTACCGGGCGCTGGGCCCGAACCACCGGAGTCTGGTGGGGTGAAGAGAATCAGTTCTCTTCGGCTGCGGGAGCTTCAGCCGGGGCTTCAGCTTCAGCGGCGGGGGCTTCTTCAGCGGCAGGGGCCTCGGCAGCTGCCGGTGCACCGTTCTCTTCTTCAAGCTTGAGGCGCAGCGCATCGATGATGCGGGCAGCAGCAGCGGCAGGAGCCTTGAGGATGCCTGCAACCTTTGCGAGCTGCAGCTCACGGGATTCGAGGGCAGCCAGTGCGGCGACCTCGGTGGCGTTCAGTGCCTTGCCCTCGAAGTAACCCGTCTTGATAACGAGCTGCTTGTTGGTCTTGGCAAAATCCGTCAGGCTCTTGGCAGCGGCAACTGCGTCACCCTTGATGAACGCGATTGCAGTGGGGCCGGCGAGCTGGCCGTCGAATGCTGCGACGCCTGCTTCCTTGGCTGCAATGGCGGTCAGGGTGTTCTTGACGACCGCGAACTTGGTGTCCTGGCCGAGAGAAACACGCAGCTGCTTGAGCTGTGCAACGGTGAGCCCACGGTATTCGGTCAGGACAGCGGCGTTCGATTCCTTGAAATCGTTAGTGATCTCAGCTACTGCTGAAACCTTTGTAGGCGTTGCCATAACCCTCCTTCCGGGGATAGTGCCGGTATTCGACGGTCCCCTCAGGATCGCTGAAACAAAAAAACGCCCCGCGCAGATGCACGGGGCTTGGCTCAACGCGGATCAATCCGCGGAACTTTTGCTTCGTTCACCTGCGCCGGCCGCCCTGCGTGAGGGGCCTTCGTCCGGAAACCTACTTGGATCCCCCGCACACAACTGCAGAAGTGAGCGATGCCCGGGAGAGTGGATTTCCAACAACCGACGGTCTTTGGTCCTCCCAGCTTACGGGACGCTTGACCCGTCCACCAAATCGGCCGGATCAGCTGGTGCTGGTATGCGACTTCGGGAGTTCCTTCTGCCAGATCCCGGTGACCCCCGCGGTGCGGAAGCCCAGCTGCTGGTTCACCGTCAGGAGGTAGCGGTTCTCCGGGGCGTTCCAGGTGTAAATGACCCTGGCGTCGGGAAACTGTTCCGTGAGGCGCTCCATGTTGGCCACCTTGATCAGCAGGCCGAGTTTGTTGCCACGGTGTTCCTGCAGCACCAGGGTGTCGTCCTGGAACACCACGTCAGCCCGGTGGGCCAGTACCGTGATGGTGGTCAGGCCCACCAGGGCCCCGGTGGCGAGGTCCTCGACGGCGGTGACCACCGTCCGCCGGCCCTGCGCGATGGCGACCCCTTCGGCTTCACGGAGGATGCCGCCGTCGAACACCATGTCCTGCTCGACAGGCGCTTCCAGGGCAGGGTCGACGTCGGCGCCCGCCTGGTTTTCGAGGGTGGCCACGGCCTCCAACCAGCGGTCAGGGCAACGGTCCGTCCAGTGGTGCAGCCGGTACCGGCCGTTGTTGGCGGCGTCCGCCTCGGCCTGCAGGTCCGCGACGAGTTTTGTGTCCAGCGGCAGCGCGCAGGAACTGAACTGCTCGATGTGCTGGAGGGTGTAGCCGGTCTTCTGGGCGAATTCGACCTCGCGACTGTCCAGCGGCACAAACCCCTGGCCCGAGCCGGGAACCAGCTGGGCCTGCTCAAACTCGTGCAGCGAGGCGCCGGGATGGTTTGTGTCCACCAGGATCATGCTGCGGCCCTCACCGCGTGCCAGTTGCTCTGCGGCCAACAGCAGCCGCCGGCCCACCCCCTGGCGCTGGAATTCCGGCAGGATGTCCAGCGTGAACTCCGCCAGGTCAAGGTTGTCCGTGAGCGGCAGGGCGATGTCCACGGTCCCGACGATTTTGCCGTCCACCTTGGCCACCAGGATCAGCTGCCGCTCATACGGGTCCTCGAACTCCAGCAGCTTCTCCAGCGGCCCGTAGGCGAGGTCGTCGCTGCCCCACGTCTGCATCCGCACCTTGCGGCCCACCTCAACGGCAGCAAGGAAGTCCGCCGCGTCAGGTGCGTCCAGTGAATCGGGAATCCACAGCTGTTCGATCTTCACGTCGTGTGCCATTGGCGCATCACCCCAGCCGTTTCTGCCACTCGCCTTCATAGCCTGCAGGCTTGAATCCAAGCGCGCCATTTATCGCCAGCATATGCTGGTTTTCGCTGGCGTTCCATGTCAGGACCGAGCGCGCCGCGGGCCAACGCTCCTGCGCCCGCCGCACGTTGGCCAGCTTCAGCAGCAGCCCCAGGTTGTGGCCACGGTGCGCGGCCACCACCAGGGTGTCGTTCTGCAGGATGGACGCCGGAACGCCGGGACGCCATTCAAGGACGGTGTAGCCCACCAAATCACCCGTGCCGCGGTGCTGGGCCGCCACCACCACCGCCTCCGTACCCGACCGGGCCAGCTGCTCTTCACCGGACCGCACCCGGGCGGCGTCCCAGTCCTCCAGGCCCCAGTCCAGCCCTGCGGTGGGGACGTCCACACTCATGTGCGCCTTCAGTTCTGCGAATTTGTCCACCAGGTCCGCCGGGCAGGAGCTGTCCCACCACACCAGGGTGTAGTCCCCGGACGTACCTGTGGCCCGCGCCGCCAGCTGGTCCAGGACGTCGCCGGGGACAGGGAGTGCCAGGCTGCTGCTGCGCTCCACCTGTTCCAGGTCGTAGCCCGAGGCCAGCGCGAACGCCGTGCCGGGCTCGGCCAACGGCAGCGCGCCGGCTCCGGACTTGGCCGGGACCGTGGCACCGGTGGCGGCGTGCCCGATGGGCACCTCAAAGTAGCCGTCCAGGGACGTCCGGCCCCGGCTGCGGGCCAGGTCCTCCACATGCCGGAGCAGGACCCTGCCAAGTCCCCGCCTGCGGTATGCGGGCGCCACCAGCACGTCCACTCCCGCCGTGGCGGTGTTCTCGCGCAGGGGCAGCGTGACCGAACACAGCCCTGCCGTTTCGTGGCCCAGCCGTGCCAGAAAAAGAAAACGATCCTCGTAGGCGTTGCCGCGCCAGAACTCCGCCGCCTCGGCAAGCGTGGGGCAACGGTCCAGGTTTCCCCAGAGCGCCAGTTCCTGCTTTTCCCGCAAGGCATGGCAGGTCCGGAAATCATCGTCAGGTCCGCTTGCGGACCCTCCGACGGCGGCGTGCCCGGCAAGGCTGCCCGGCGGCGGAACCCGGACGGCGGTGATGGCCAAGCCGGCTGGGACGGGTGGGCTGTTGTGGTGCTCCGGCGCGGCCATTCCCCCAGCTTATTCAGGAGGCGCTGACAAGTTAAGCAAAAAACCGCCCGGCGCAGGCGCCGGGCGGTTCATTGGTGCCGGACGGATCCGGCAGCCGAGGGAATTAGGCCTCGGTCAGTACCTTGGTCACGTTGGGGTCCACGGCGATGCCGGGGCCGAACGTGGTGGCAACAGTTGCCTTCTGGATGTAGCGGCCCTTGGAAGCGGACGGCTTCAGGCGAAGCACCTCTTCCAGTGCGGCTGCGTAGTTCTCGGCCAGCTTGAGGGCGTCGAAGGACACCTTGCCGATGATGAAGTGCAGGTTCGAGTGCTTGTCGACGCGGAAGTCGATCTTGCCGCCCTTGATGTCGTTGACAGCCTTGGTGACGTCGGCCGTAACGGTGCCGGTCTTCGGGTTCGGCATCAGGTTACGGGGACCCAGGACCTTACCCAGACGGCCAACCTTGCCCATGAGGTCAGGGGTGGCAACGGCTGCATCGAAGTCGGTCCAGCCGGCTGCGATCTTTTCGATCAGGTCATCGGAACCAACGAAGTCGGCGCCGGCAGCGATTGCTGCCTCAGCCTTGTCGCCCGTTGCGAAGACGAGGACGCGGGAGACCTTGCCGGTGCCGTGGGGCAGGTTGACCGTGCCGCGGACCATCTGGTCAGCCTTGCGCGGGTCAACGCCGAGGCGGAAAGCAACCTCAACGGTGGCGTCGAACTTGGACGGGTTGGTGTCCTTGGCAATCGTTACTGCCTCGAACGGCGCGTAGAACTTCTCCGCGTCGATCTTGGCGGCTGCTGCCTCATATGCTTTGCTGCGCTTTGCCATGCTGCTTATTCTCCTTGTGCAGTTGTGGTCTGCGGACCGCGCTGGGCCCTGCCACAGTTGGGAATCCGGCATGGAATCCCAACATTCTTGATGTTTCAGTGGTGCCGGTTACCCGGCGGGTGAAGGCTGTTAGCCTTCGACGGTGATACCCATGGAGCGGGCGGTGCCGGCGATGATCTTCGCTGCGCCTTCGAGGCTGGTGGCGTTGAGGTCTTCCATCTTGGTGGTGGCAATCTCGTTGACCTGCGCCTGGGTCAGCTTGGCAACCTTGACGGTGTGCGGGGTAGCTGAACCCTTAGCGACGCCTGCAGCCTTTTTGATGAGCTCTGCAGCCGGCGGGGTCTTGGTGATGAACGTGAAGGAGCGGTCCTCGTAGACCGTGATTTCCACGGGGATGACGTTTCCGCGCTGGGCTTCCGTCGCAGCGTTGTACGCCTTGCAGAATTCCATGATGTTGACACCGTGCTGGCCAAGCGCAGGACCGATCGGCGGGGCCGGGTTAGCGGCACCTGCCTGGATCTGCAGCTTGATGAGGCCGGTGACCTTCTTCTTGGGAGCCAATGTAGGGTCCTTCTCTCAATAACTTCCTGTGACACAGGAGCGTGCCTCAGGTCTGTGGCCGCCATGGCGAGGCGGCCGGCCGTTCCCGTCCTGCTAAGCCGGCAGGGTGGGAACGAAATTTGTGGGTGGTCAGATCTTGGTGACCTGGTTGAACGCCAGGGTGACCGGCGTTTCGCGTTCGAAGATGGAAACCAGCACCACGAGGGTCTGCGATTCGATCTTGATTTCGGAGATCGTGGCGGGGAGGGTCTCGAAGGGACCTTCCTTGACGATGACGGACTCGCCAACTTCGAAGTCGATGTCCACGGGAGCCTGGTGCTGCTTGTTGACCGGCTTGCCCTTCTCTGCCTGCTCTTCTTCGAAGACCGGGGCGAGCATGGAGAAGACTTCGTCCAAACGCAGCGGGACCGGGTTGTGGGCGTTGCCCACGAAGCCGGTGACGCCGGGGGTGTGGCGGACGGCGCCCCAGGAGGCATCCGTCAGGTCCATGCGGACCAGCACATAGCCGGGGATGCGGACGCGGTTGATGACCTTACGCTGGGCGTTCTTGATCTCGACCACTTCTTCCATCGGCACCTGGATTTCGAAGATGTACTCTTCCATGTCCAGGGTCTGGATGCGGGTCTCAAGGTTGGCCTTGACGCGGTTTTCGTAGCCGGCGTAGGAGTGGATGACGTACCAGTCACCCTCCTGGCGGCGCAGCTTCGACTTGAACTCATCCGCCGGATCGACCTCGGGAACGGCAACAGCGACGGCCTCTTCGGACTCGTCGCCGGCTTCTGTCCCGTGGTCTGCTGCGCTGAACTCTACGTCGGCATTTGCCTCGGAGTCGTCGTCGGCCTCTGCAGCGTCGAAGTCGGCGTCAGCGTCAGCGGATTCGGGCGCGGAGGATTCAACCTCAGACTCTTCACCGGCTCCTGCCGTGACGTCCGCGGACTCTTCGCGTTCAGTCTCGGTTACCTCGAGCTCCTGCTCAGACACTTGGTCTCCTGCTTCCTCATTGCCTAACATGCCTATTTAAATGGCTCAATTCCGCATGCCGCTGTTTTCCCTCCGGTCACCCGGAGCGATCAGCCTGCCTGCGGAGCGTGCAGCGTTAGCTGTCCCCGGAGCCGGTACCGCCGAAGACCCAGCCGACAGCGGAACCAAATCCGATGTCCAGCAGGCTGACGATGACCATCATGATGGCCACGAATACCAGCACCACGAGCGTGTAGTTGATCAGTTCCTTGCGGGTTGGTGCCACGACCTTCTTCAGTTCGCCAATCATCTGGCGGACGAACAATGCAATGCGGGCGAAGATGCTTGCCTTGGCAGCCTTCTTAGCCGGGCGTCCCTTGGAGCTGCTGGCAGCTGTTTCGGTCACCTGGTCCTCGCTCATCTTTGCAATGGTGGATTACCCGGCCCTGATCAGAACCATGGTTGCTGCGCTTGCCCCGGATGTTGGTCCGGGGCAGCTTGCGCAGGGCAGACAGGACTCGAACCTGCAACCTGCGGTTTTGGAGACCGCTGCGCTACCAATTGCGCCACTACCCTATGGGTGATAATCCGCGACTGATAACGATTCCCCAGTTTTTCACTGGGCGCACGTCATCATCCGTGTTTCAACACCGGTGAACCAGTCTACGCAACAACTTCGCGTACGTCGAACCAGCCCGTTCCGGGCCCTCGCGCTGCATGAACTTGTCCCGGACTGGAGACCAGTCACAATTCAAATCCGGCAACCCGGAGGGTCCGGTGAACAGCATAGAGTAGAAACGTCGAATTCCCCCATTCCAGCCTTTTGGCTGCCTGCGAAGAACGGACCTGCCATGTCTGCCGCCCGCGTTTCCAAGCGCATATCCGCAATTGCCGAATCCGCCACCCTTGCCGTTGATGCCAAGGCGAAGGCGCTTAAGGCGGCTGGCCGGCCGGTTATTGGCTTTGGTGCGGGCGAACCGGATTTCCCCACCCCGGAATACATTGTGCAGGCCGCCATTGAGGCCGCCGGACAGCCCAAGTACCACCGCTACTCCCCCGCCGGCGGACTGCCGGAGCTCAAGAAGGCCATCGCGGAGAAGACCCTGCGCGATTCCGGCTATGCAGTGGACGCCGGCCAGGTCCTGGTCACCAACGGCGGCAAGCAGGCCGTCTACAACACCTTCGCCACCCTGCTGGATCCGGGCGACGAGGTCATTGTGCCCACCCCGTTCTGGACCACGTACCCGGAGGCCATCCGCTTGGCCGGCGGTGTCCCCGTTGAGGTCTTCGCCGGCCCCGAGCAGGACTACCTGGTGACGGTGGAACAGCTGGAGGCTGCTGTCACGGACCGCACCAAGGTCCTGCTGTTTGTCTCCCCGTCCAACCCCACCGGTTCGGTCTACTCGCCGGAACAGGTGGCGGAGATCGGCAAGTGGGCTGCGGCCAAGGGCCTCTGGGTAGTTACGGACGAAATCTACGAGCACCTGACCTACGACGGCGTGCCCTTCACCTCGATCGCCACCGCTGCCCCCGAACTGGGCGACAAGGTGGTTATCCTCAACGGTGTGGCCAAAACCTACGCCATGACCGGCTGGCGCGTGGGCTGGATGATCGGCCCGGCGGATGTCATCAAGGCCGCCACCAACCTGCAGTCGCACGCCACCTCCAACGTTTCAAATATCATGCAGATCGCCGCCCTCGCCGCCGTTTCCGGGCCGCTGACCGCAGTCGATGAGATGAAGGTGGCCTTCGACCGGCGCCGGAAGGCCATCGTGGCCGGCCTGAACGCCATCGAGGGCGTGGAATGCCCGACGCCGAAGGGTGCCTTCTACGTGTACGCGGACGTCCGCGGCCTGCTGGGCAAGTCGTTCCCGACGGCGGCGGGTACCTCGACGCCGTCGACCTCCGCCGAGCTGGCGGCGCTGATCCTGGATGAGGTGGAGGTTGCGGTGGTTCCGGGTGAGGCGTTTGGCCCGTCCGGCTATCTGCGCCTCTCCTACGCCCTGGGCGACGAGGACCTGGCCACCGGCGTGCAGCGGCTGCAGGACTTCCTGGGCAAAGCCCAGTAAGGTCCAAAACACCCGGTTGCGCTACCACTTATGGTCCCTAAAACACCGTTTTGGGGACCATAAGTGATAGCGCAACGGGGTGGTGGGGGTTAGAGGAGGCGGCGCTCCGCTGCCCACTTGGTCAGCTCGTGCCGGCTGGAGAGCTGGAGTTTCCGCAGCACCGCTGAGACGTGCGTTTCCACGGTCTTGATGCTGATGAAGAGCTCCTTGGCCACCTCCTTATAGCTGTACCCGCGGGCGATCAGCCGCATGACCTCCAGCTCACGGGCGGAGAGCTTGTCGAGCTCGTCGTCGGCGATGTCTGCAGGGGCCGTGCCAAAGGCGTCGAGGACAAAGCCGGCCAGCCGGGGCGAGAAGACGGCGTCGCCGCCGGCCACCCGGTACACGGCGTCCGTGATTTCGGCGCCCGAGATGGTTTTGGTGATGTAGCCGCGGGCGCCCGCCCTGATCACGGCCACCACGTCCTCCGCCGCGTCCGAGACACTTAGCGCCAGGAATTTGGTGCCGGCCAGCAGCGGCACGGAGCCGGCAATCACTTCCCGCCCACCGCCGCCCAGTCCGCCGGGCAGGTGCACGTCAAGGAGCACCACGTCCGGACGCTCGGTGGCGATGACGGCGATGGCCTGCTCCACGGTAGCGGCTTCCCCCACCACCTGGATGCTGGCGTCCAGGTCCGCCTTCAGGCCTGACCGGAAGATGGTGTGGTCATCGACGATGACCACACGGACCGACCGGGACGGCGGTCCGGCGGCTTCTGGGAGCGTGTTCATGCTGTTCCTTCCGTGGTGTCCGGGCCGGTGGAGGGCAGCCGGAGCCGGACCTCTGTTCCCTCGCCGGAGCTGAGAATTTCTGCTGTGCCGCCGTGCCGGCGCATCCGGCCGATAATGGATTCCCGCACGCCCATCCGGTCTTCCGGCACGTCCGGCAGGTCGAAGCCCGGCCCGCGGTCCTTCACAAAGATATCCGCGTGGCCGTCGGTGACTTCCAGGTAGACCGACACGGCACCGCCACCGTGGCGGGAGGCGTTGAGCATGGCCTCGCGTGCGGCCTGGACCAGCGCTTCGCGGGCCTCGGTCATGGCGGCATCGCCCACGCTGACGACTTCCACGGCATTGCCCAGTAAGTCCTCCACCTCAGCGGCCACCGCTTTGACCCGGTCCGAGAGCTGGCCGGTGCCGCGGCCCGGGTCCTGGAAGAGCCAGCCCCGGAGCTCGCGTTCCTGCGCCCGGGCAAGGCGGAGGACGTCGTGCTCGTTGCCGGCCCTGCGCTGGATGAGGGCGAGGGTCTGCAGGACGGAGTCATGCAGGTGGGCGGCGATTTCGGCCCGCTCCGTTTCCCGGATCCGGCCGGCGCGCTCCGTTTCGAGGTCGCGCCAGAACTTCAGCGCCCACGGCAGCAGGACCAGCACCACCCCGCCCAGGACGGCCACGGAGGCCAGCAGCGCCAGCCAGGTCTGCTCCCAGGAGCCGGACCCGGACACCATCACCAGCACTCCGGCCACCACCAGCGCCAGCCCTGCCGCCAGGCGGGCCCAGCCGCCGGCCTGGTCCGCCTTGGTTTTGTCCACCAGGCCTGCACGCCTGGTCTCATCGAGCTGCATCCAGGCGATGGCGGCGCCACCCAGGACAGCGGCTGCGGGGATCAGCGTGCCCAGGGGCACGTTCACACCCAGCAGCCGGGCGATCATGATGCCGGCCACCAGAAGCAGCCCGCTGCCCAGCAGGATCTCCTTGCCGTAGCGCATGCTGCGGACCCGGAACCAGGGCTGCCCGGCAGGCATACCCGCCGCGGCAGGTGCGGCCCCGGGAGGAATGTTGCCGGCGGCCGGCCCGGTCGCCGGGCCGGCTGCCCAAGTGCCGGCTGTCCAAGTGCCGGGGGCCCAGGTGCCGGGGCCCCCGAACCCGCGGGGAGCCTGGCGTGGCGGACCGGCGTCGGCGCGGCTTCCGCTCCCCGCCGCGGTGGGGAGACTGACGGCGGGAGCAATTGGCGACGCCGGCCGGCGGGCATTGCGGCGTGCCGCTTCATCGGCGGTGGGAACCATGATCCACAGCCACGCATAGAAGGCCAGGCCGGCACCACCGGCAAGGGTGGAGAGCGCCATGGCAATCCTGACGTTCCGTACGGGCCAGCCCAGGTGGACGGCCAGGCCCGAGCACACGCCGGCAATGACGCGGTCGCTGTTGCGGGCCAGGGGCGGCCGGACCGGGATGGTTGTCATGGGTCAATCCAAGCACGGATCAGGGTTCCCCGGCCCGGAACCGGGCGCGAACCGGGGGTCACTCAGGGGCCGTTCAGGGTATCCCCCAGTAGAGCGCCGGAGGCCCGCACGGAAGGATTGAAGCATGAACTCGCAGACCCCCACCCCAGACGACCCGCAACGCCCGGACGGCAGCCAGCCCACAGAGCCGCTCCCCCAGCCAGGCAGCCACCGGCCCACCGAGCCGCTGCCGGCCTACACACCCGCCGCCGACGCGCCGCCCCTGTCCGGGCCCGCAGGGGCAGCAGCCGGCCCCAGCCCCACGGGTGCGGCCCCGGATTTCTTCGACTGGATCCGTGGCCACGGGATCCAGCGCGGCAGCAACCGCTGGATTGGCGGCGTCTGCGACGGCATCGCCCAGCGACTGGGCGTCGACCCGCTGATCATCCGCGGCGTTTTTATCGTCCTCACCCTGTTTGCCGGCATCGGGGTCCTGGCCTACGGGCTGGCCTGGGCGTTCCTGCCCGAACCCGACGGCCGCATCCACGTCCAGGAAGCCGGAGCCGGCCACTGGTCCAGCGGCATGACCGGTTCACTGATCGCCACCATCCTTGGCCTGACCGGGCTGGGCGGCGGCTTCTGGGGCTGGAGCCACAACGGCTTCGGCGGCTTCCTGTGGACCGTGTTCTGGGTGGGCGGCGCAATCTACCTGGTCTACTACCTGGCCCAGCGCAACAAGGGCGCCCGGCCGGACCGGGTGCAGGCCGGACCCTACGCCAGCCCCTATGGCGGGGGCTACCAGGCGGCCGCTTACACGGCGCCATACGCGGCAAGGACCACCACCGGCAGCGGGCAGGTACCCGGCGCCCCCGGCGCTCCGGCATCCGCGGCCTTCCCCAGCTACGGGACTGCCGGCAGCGGAACCGCTTCCGGTTACGGCACCGCAGGCGGCAGCAGCAGCGGCAGCACCGCCGGCTACGGTAACGGCGGCTACGGCAACTACGGCGGCACCGGCCGCCCGCCCCAGGGCCCCGCCCGGCCGCAGAAACCCCGGCCTGCCGGCCCCGGCGCGCCCGCAATCGCCATCACGGCCGGAACGGCCCTGCTGGTGGGTGGCGGCCTGAAAGCCCTGGACGCCGGCAACATCATCGACCTCGGCACCGCCGCCAACGCCATCGTGTGGGCCAGCGCGGCAGCTGTCCTGGGCCTGGGCATCCTGGTCTGCGGCACCCGCGGCAGGACCGCAGGGATCCTCAGCCTCTTCGCCGTGGTGGCCCTGATCGCCGGCGGCGTGTCCAACGTGGTGGGCAACGGCGACCGCGTCCGGTTCTCGGAAGTGTCCTGGAGCCCCACCACCCTGCAGGATGCCCGCAACGGCTTCGACGTCACTGCCGGCCGCGGCACTGTTGACCTTACGGACCTGGCCATCAGCGCCCCCCTTGGTTCCGACGTCGTCATCCCCCTGGACATCACCGCCTCCAACGTGACCGTGGTGATCCCGGAGAACGTCCCGGTCCGGATTGAAGCGGACATGACCATGGGCAACCTCAACGATTCCACCGGCGAGCGCAGCGGCTCCACCACGCGGGAAACCAGCTACAACACCGACAAGCCGGGCAGCAGCCTGGTGGTAGAGATCGACGGCACGTTCAGCAACGTCACCATCGAGGAAGGCAACTGACATGAGCACCAGCAACCAGGCACCGGACCCCCAGGGCCGGACCACAGCAGGCAGCACAACGACGGCGGACCAGGGCCCCGTGGGCCCGGCACCGGCAAGGGTGGGAACCGTGGTCTGGGGACTGATCGTCCTGGCCCTCGCAGCCTTGATCGCGGTGGCCCAGCTGGGCTGGGTGAACCTGAACGGCACCTATGTCCTGATCGGGCTGATGATCGGCGCCGGGGTGGCGCTGGTGGTGGGCGGCGTCCTGTCTGCCAGGAAACGTGACAACCGGCCCGCAACAGGGAAGTCTTGAGCCATGGAAAAGTTCTTCAGCATCGTCAAAAGCACAGGCCTTCGGCGCGGACCACAACGCTGGCTTGGCGGGGTCCTGGGCGGCATCGCAGCGAAACTGAACGTGGACGTGGCCTACGTCCGCATCGGATTCCTCATCTTCTGCCTCCTCCCCGGCCCCGCCGTGGTCCTTTACCTGTTGGCGTGGGCCGTCCTGCCGGACCAGAACAACTCCATCGCCCTGCAGGGCTTTCTGATCCGCAGGGCCGGAAACCGGTACTGAGTTCCCGCATTTCTGCAGCATCCGATGGACCTCCGCCGTTCGGCGGGGGTCCATCGACCGGTTGACGGGAAGTTCAACCGGCCGGACGTGGTGGTGGGCCCCCGTCCGGTGCCACGCTGGAAGCATGAGAACACCAGCACCCGGATCCGCCGCTGACGCCATCACCGTCCGGGACCTCCGAAAAACCTACCGGCTCCCCAAGGGCGGCACGCTGGCGGCCGTTGATGGCCTGGACCTCGCCATCGGCGCCGGCGAAACCTACGCCCTGCTGGGCCCCAACGGCGCCGGGAAGTCCACCACCATCGAGATCCTCGAAGGCCACCGCCGCGCCGACAGCGGCGACATCCGCGTCCTGGGCACCCCGCCCTGGAAGGCGGCGCCGGCCTTCCGGGCCCGGATCGGGATTGTCCTGCAGGAAGCCACCGATTCCGGTGAGCTCCGGGTCTCCGAAGCGCTGGGCTCGCTGGCCCGGTGCTTTCCCGCGCCACGGCCGGTGGCTGAGGTGATAGCAGCAGTAGGGCTCGACGGCAAGGAATCCGTTCGCATCTCCACCCTTTCAGGTGGCCAGCGCCGCCGCCTGGATGTGGCCCTGGGCATCATCGGGAACCCTGAAGTACTGTTCCTCGACGAGCCCACCACCGG
>NZ_LFQH01000019.1:0-12839 GCF_001238605.1 Arthrobacter sp. ZBG10
TTGGTCCCGTTCTGTCTATCACATGAGGCCGGTGCGCCCGGCCGCCGTGGTGCGTTCAGGCCGCCAGGCGGGTCCGGACCTCCGCCGCGGAAGGGTTGGTGGCCGCGGTGCCGTCCGGGAACAGGACCGTGGGGACCGTCCGGTTCCCGCCGTTGAGCTGTTCGACGAGTTCGGCGGTGCCGTCCACTTCCTCGATGTTGATTTCGGTGTAGCCGATGCCCTGCGCGTCCAGCTGCTTCTTGAGCCGGTTGCAGTAGCCGCACCAGGTGGTGGAGAACATGGTGATCGTGCCGGATTCGGGGGTGAAGTCCAAGGAATTCTCCTAAGCGTTGTGTTGTGGCCTCTGTCAGGGTCCTGCTCCCGTCAACGGCAGCGCGTTCCAGCATATTCCCCAGGGGATCCGGCCGGCTCCGGTGCAGGATGACACCGGCAGCCCCCGATGGCATGCTGGTCCAATGTGTGGACGCTATGTGATGGCACGGGCAGTGGGGGACCTGCTGGCGGAGTTCGACGCCGAGCTGGAGGATGAGGTGAGCATCCCGCCGTCGTGGAATGTTGCGCCCACCGACGCCGTCCCCATTGTCCTGGACCGCATCAAGGACGATGATGCGGCGCCCCGGCAGGTGCGCCAGCTGCATGTGGCGCGCTGGGGCCTGGTGCCGTCCTGGGCCAAGGACCCCGGCATCGGCTCCCGGATGATCAACGCCCGCAGCGAAACCGTGCTGGAAAAGCCCGCGTTCCGCAAGGCGGTCAAATCGCGCCGCTGCGCTGTCCCCGCCGACGGGTACTACGAGTGGAAGCAGGGCACGGGCAAGGCCAAGCAGCCGTACTACGTCCACCCTGGCGAGGGCAGGGGCCTGGTGTTCGCCGGACTGTATGAATGGTGGAAGGATCCGTCCGTTCCGGCGGGGGAGCCGGGCCAGTGGCTGCTAACCACCTCCATCCTGACCGCTGACACGCCGCCTCCCGGCAGCGAGTCCACGGTGTTCGGGAAGCTGACGGCGCTGCACGACAGGGTGCCGCTGCCCATGAGCGCCGAAACCATGGACGCCTGGCTGGAGCCGGACGCCACCGACGCCGCAGGGCTCGTGGACCTGGTGCGGGCCGGCGTCGTGGATGTGGCGGCGGACTGGCAGGTCGACTCCGTGGGGACCGCCGTGGGCAATGTCCGCAACAACGGGCCGGAACTGATCCGGCCCGTTGAAGCGCTCTTTTAGGCTAGAAGCGGATGGCGTCAATGACTTTGACGCGCACGGCCACCAGCGCCGGAACCGCTCCCGCAAGGGCCCCCACCAGGACGGCTGAGCCCAGGCCCAGCAGTGCGGCGTCCACCGGGAACGGCGGATAGGTACTCAGCCCGGGCGCTATGGCTTTTTCCACCCAGGGGTTTTTGACCACGGCCACCGCCACCATCACGCCCAGCACGCCCGCAAAGGCGGTGGCCACCACGGACTCCATCATGACGCCCACAAAAATGCGGTGCGAACTGGCTCCGAAGCTGCGCCGGATGCCGATTTCCCGCACCCGGTAGCGGACCGTGACCATGGAGATATTGAGCATCCCCACGGCCCCCAGCAGGAGGACCAGGCCGGCGATGCCGCCCACGGCAAGCTGGACCACCGCAAACGGGTCGCCCTGGCTGGCGTAGTCCGCCCTGTCCACCTGGATATGCATGCCGGGGAACTGCGCCTGAAGATCGGAGGCGATGGCGGCCTTCAACGGCTCAGCCTGCTCCTGTCCCACCCAGAACTTGAACTGCCCGGACCCGCTGAGCGGAATGTCCGCGGCGGCAGCGGCTGCACTAAGGATGAAGGCCGACGGCGGTGCCTGCTCCCAGTCGTCCGGGACCACGCCGATGATGACGGCCGTTGCCGGGCCCTCGCCCAGGATTCCCACGCCGGGGTTGGTGGTGAGGTTGGGCCTGCCGGCCAGGTTGTAGAACGCCTCATTGACCACCACGGCCGGCGCCAGGCGGGTTTCGTCCCCCGCAGTGAACCAGCCGCCCTGTTCCAAGGTGAGGCGGTGGATGGTTCCGTACCCGGGGTCCACCACCTGCAACTGGACCCTGCGCACTCCGGTGGGGAACTGGAAGCCGTTTTCGGCCTGGTCCACCGAGGTGTAGTAATCGATTCCGTACCGGGCCACGATGCCTTGGTAGGCGGCGGTGAGCGTCGCCGCGTCCGGAGCCGTGGGGCCGTACACCCCAACACCCAACGTGGCGGAGCGGCCGCCGTTCCGCTCGGAATTCGCCGTCAGGCCCTCCCGTGCCAGGTTGCCCACGCCCACCACCGATGTCAGGGCCGCAACGGAAAGCGCCACCCCCACCAGGGCCAGCAGGATGCGGGTTTTGTTGATTCGAAGCTCCTGCCAGGCTTCCAGCAGGGCAGAGACAACGCCGGTCATGCCGTTGCCGCCGCAGGGACGGAAAGGGCGGACAGGACGCCCTGGTCGAGGCGGTAGCAGGACCTGGCCAGCGCCGCGACGTTAACGTCGTGGGTGATGGTCACCAAAGCCGCACCCGACTCCGTCGCCACGGTGTCAAGGAGCGCCATGACCGCCTGGCCGGTATCGACGTCGAGCGCCCCCGTCGGTTCGTCGGCGAGGATCAGCCGCGGCCGCCGGACCAGCGCCCGGGCAATCGCCACGCGCTGCTGCTCACCGCCGGACAAAAGGGCGGGATGGGTGCCGGCGCGGTGGGACAGGCCCACCCGGTCCAGCATGTCCATGGCCAGTTCCCTGCGTTTCCAGAAATCCCGGCCCGTGGCGTACATCAACGGGGTGACCACGTTCTCCAGGGCACTTCGGCCGGGAAGGAGATTGAATTGCTGGAACACAAAGCCAACGGAGCTGCCGCGCAGCCTGGCCCGGGCATTGCCGCTGAGTTGCCGGGCCGGGACGCCCATAAACGTCAGCTCACCGGCAGTAGGCAGGTCCAGCAACCCCAGCAGGTTCAGCAGCGTTGATTTTCCGCAGCCGGAGCGGCCGATGATGGCCGTGTGGTCACCGCTGCAGATGCTCAGGGTGATCCCACGGAGGATGTGCAGCTCCTGATCGTCCGGAAGCAACACCGAACGGGTGACGCCGGCCAGGTCAATCAGTTCTTCAGCCACGCTCAGCCGCCCATGGGGTAAGCGCCGGGAATGCCGGCGTCGGGCTGGCCGGGTGCGCCGGGGACGAACTCCAGGATGGCGTCGCCTTCGGCCAGGCCGGAGACCACCTCCACCATGGCGCCGTCGTTGAGCCCCAGCTTGACGGTGCGTTGTTCCGGTTCGGCTGCGGGCGGTGCTGCGGCGTCGGCGCCGGTTGCAGTGCCGTTGGCAGCACCGTTTGCCGCACCTTCGGGGGCCGGGGCGGCCATCCAGACGATGCCATCAGCGACAGTGCCCCGGACGGCCGTCAACGGGACGGCGATGACGTTCACGGATTCGCCGGCTGTGACCGTCATGGTGGCGCCGAGCCCGGCGAAAACGGTGATGTCCGCAGGAACAGGGCAGCTCAGCCGGCCGGTGGCGGCACCCCCGGCCGCGGGCGCCCCGTTACCCGGCACCGGCATGATGGCTGCGGCAACAGAGCGGGCAACCCCTGCGGTGCCACCGGAGCCGGACCCCTCGGACGCAGCGGCGATGCTGGTCAGGACAGGGTCGGCGCAGCTGAAGGGGGCGGGACCGCCAATCACGCTGATCTCCGCTGAACCTGGTTTGGCCAGCAGCCGGTACTGCTGGGCAGCGTCTACGGTGCCGCTGACGGTGAAAGTGCCCGGATCCACAGTGCCCGCAACCTCGCCCACACTGACCTGCTGGTCGATGATGACGGTAAGGGTCTTCAGCACCCCGGTGGAAGCAGCCAGCACGTTGGTGTAGGTGTACGTGGGCTTCGCGGCGGCCGGCATCGCCGGTGCAGAGTCCTGCTCCGCGTTTCCCCCGGCCGGTGCGGCGGCTGCCGGCGCAGTGCCTGCCTCCGGCTGCACCTCGCTGCGCACCTGGAACAGCGGGTCGCCGTTGCGTACGGGTGCGCCGGGTTCGAGGAACACGTGGTTGACGGTGCCTGCGACCGTGTTGCGGACATCGGCCGCGGCGTCGCTCTGGACCGTTGCTTCGACTTCCACCCGGTTTGTGACGGTGGTGCGGCTTGCCTGGAACACCGGTGTGGCGATGGTGGCGGCAGGACCGGCGAGGGCCGGTTCGGCCCTGAGCCCGTCCACGAATGCGATCTTCACCAATGCCACGGCAATGACTGCAAAAACCACCAGCCAGGCGATGGGCATGATGACACGCCGGAATATTCTCATTGCTTCCCCCCAATATTTTTACCTCCACGGGATTGCGTCGTGGAGATGCATACGGAGAATATACCTGCTGGTGGGGTGGGGGTTTTGTCATACGTGCGGCGTTACCCGGCTGCGCCTGATCCGTGGGGGAAGTCGACTCCCGAGGGCATGCTTGGGTACCCTCGGAGCATGGCAACAATTCAAGGAAACGACCGGGATGCCCTCGCCGACAAGGAACAGCTCGCTGCCGTCCGGATTGCCGTAGACGAAGTGGATGACCAGATTGTCACCCTCATCGCCCGCCGCGAACGGCTGATCCGCATCGCCGGAACGCTGAAGGGTGATGACGCGGAGGTCCGGGCGCCGGGCCGCGTTGAACGGATCATCGAACACGTCCGTACCGCAGCGGAACGCAAGGACATCGATCCGGACATCGTTGAGTCCACGTACCGCGCCATGATTTCCGGGTTCATCGAACTCGAAATGCGTGTCCACAAGGAAAGCAGCTGACCCTTCCGGTCAGCTGCCCGCTTCACCTGCCTGCCCCACCCCCTGCGTTGTCCTATCACTTATGGTCCCCAAATCGGCTTTTGGGGACCATAAGTGATAGCGCAACGGGGTGGACTGCGGCATATATCAGAGTGCCTCCCGGACCGGAACCCCCGATTGGAATTCGCGCCCGTCAGCGTCGCTGAAGGCGGACATCACATGGCCTTTGCCCAGGCCGTGGACCGCAGCCATGGGGAAGTTGCCGGTAATGCTGCTGCCTGAATGGGACACCCCGGCCAGGTCGTAGTTCTCCTCAGTGCCCTGTTCATGGCTGAACGAGTAGAACGCGATGGGTTCGCCGTTCATGAATTCAATGCCCAGCCGCCGCTGGGAAGAGTAGTCAGGACTGGCCGCCACCAGCCCCACCACATAGGCGCCGGAACCCGGGATATTGCCCTCCACCTCGAAGGTGGCCACCAAAGTGGCGTCCTGGGCTTCGATGCTGACCTGCTTGAGGAGTGCGTCATGGGTGCTCATGGCACCATCCTGCTCCCTGCCGCCCGGTCCGTCCACCCTGCCTATGTTTTGGCCATGGGGGAGCGTAGGATTGGATTATTCGAACACGTATTCGAATAAATCGAATCTGCGGGTCAGGAGGCACCATGGGCTTGTTCAGCGAATCCGTGGACGTAGCCTGCTCGGCGGACGGCCAGCCGGAAAGCGTCCTGTGGTCCGGACGCTCCTATTCCGTCTGCGCCGAATCAGTCCGCTGGTATGAACGGCGCCAGTGGTGGGCTGAGGAAAGCCGCGTCCCGTTGGGCAGCGGGCCGGGGATGGTGGATCACGAAATCTGGCGGATCCAGGTGGTTCCCGTCCCGCCCGCCGGGAAAAGCACTCCTGTTCCAATGGAACCGCTCACCCTCGACCTCACCCGGCACGCCGCCAGTGGCCGATGGCGGCTCCTCCGTATCCACGATGCCCTGCGCCTCAACGACACCTCGGGTCCCAAAACAGCATGAGCTTTACGCATTTACACGTTTCCACCGCCTTCAGTGCCCACTACGGGGTGTCATGGCCGGAGGAACTGGCACAGGCTGCCAAGGCTGACGGGGCCACCGCGCTCGCCTGCACCGACCGGGACGGGCTCTACGGAACCATCAAGCACCTCAGGGCATGCATGGCTGAAGGCCTGGATGCCATCGTGGGGGTGGACCTCGCCGTCTTTGATGACGAAGGCGACCACCGCACCCAGGTGGCGGGACGGGTGGTGGTCCTGGCCCGGGGCTACAATAACGGCGCCGGGTACCGGGCCCTGTGCCGGCTGGTCTCGGACGCCCATGCCCGCACGTCCGGAAAAGCCGGGGGAGCGGTTCCTGTCGCCGTCACCCGGGCGGAACTGGCTTCACGCACCCTGGACCCTTTGACCCTCAAACCCGTCCTGACTGTACTGATCGGTCCCGACTCGGATGTGGGACGGGCCATGGGCGGCAGGCGGTACCTCCGACCCCGCACACTCTTCAAAGCCTGGCTCGATGCCATGCCGGCCGGAACTGTGGTTACCGAGATTGTCACCCAGCTCAGCACCCCGGGCATGCCCCTCAGCACAGCACATGCCGTGCGGATGCTCAGGCTCGCGGAGGAACACCACGTCCCGGCCATCCTGACCAACGCGGTGCGTTACTGCGGCGCTGACGGTGCACCCACCGCTGATGTGCTGGACTCTGCCCGGACCCTCAAATCCCTCCCCGAGCTGGCGGCTGAACCCACCCTGCAACCCACAGGCCAGGGTTGGCTCAAAACGGGGGAGCAGATGCTCCGCCTGGGCAAGGAAGTCATTGCCGCCGCGGGCTTCGGGACAGCGGACCTCACACAGCTGATGGCACAAACCGAGGCGCTCGCCGATCGGTGCCGGATGGATCCGCACACGGACATGGGATGGAAGCAGCCGGTGGTCCCTGAGGCCTCGGTCCTTGGCATCAGCCAGCACCCGCATACCGAACTGGTCCAACGCTGCGAGGCCGGAATTACCCGACGGTTCCCCGGCATTGCCGGCAGCCAGGAGGCCGAGATGAAAACCCGGCTGGAGCACGAGCTGGTCATCATCAGCAACCTCGGCTTCTCCGCCTATTTCCTCACCGTGGCGGAGGTTTCCCGGATGATCCAGGACATGGGGGTCCGGGCCGCTGCGCGCGGGTCCGGGGCCTCGAGCCTGGTCAACTACCTGATCGATGTGAGCCAGGTGAACCCGCTCCAGCACGATCTCATCTTTGAACGCTTCCTGTCCCGGGACCGCGCCACCCTCCCGGACATTGACATCGACGTCGAAAGCGCTGAACGGCACAACGTCTACCACCGGATCTTCAAACGGTTCGGCTCGGAACGGGTCACCCTCATGAGCATGCAGAACGGATACCGGGCCAGGGGCGCCGTCCGGGACGCCGGCTTGGCCTTGGGAATGGACGATGGCGAAGTGGGCGAAATCGCCAAACAGCTGTGGCGTTTCTCCGCCCGGAAATTCCGGGAAGCGCTGCAGGAGAAACCCGAGCTGCGCCAGTTCGCAGGCCGGGTTGAACAGCGGGACACGGACGGAAACCAGCAGCTGGATCTCCTGGTTGACCTGACGGAACGCCTGGACCGGCTGCCGCGGCACATCTCCATGCACCCCTGCGGAGTGATCCTGGGGGATGCCACCCTGCTGGACCGCACCCCTGTCCAACCCAGTGGGCTGGGCCTTCCCATGAGCCAGTTCGACAAGCACGACATGGACCCCATGGGCATGCTCAAACTTGATGTCCTGGGGGTCCGGATGCAAAGCGCCATGGCTTTCGCTGTCCGGGAAATCATCCGCATCCACCCCTCCAAAACCCAGGTGGTGGCTGCCGGCAGCCACCCGGTAGGCCCGGACGGGGCTGGACCCGACTACATCGCCGCTGACGGCGCCATTGACCTGAACGCCGTTCCCCTGGACGATGAGGCCACCTTCGAGCTGATCAGGAGCACCCATACGCTGGGATGCTTCCAGATCGAATCGCCGGGCCAGCGTGAGCTGATCGGCAAAATGGCGCCCCGGGAATTCAACGACCTCATCATCGACATTTCACTGTTCCGGCCAGGTCCCATGAAGTCGGACATGGTGCGGCCGTTCCTGGAGCACCGGCATGGGTTCGCCCCGGAGGTGTACCCCCATCCGGACCTGAAACCCGTGCTCGCCGAAACGCATGGGGTCACCGTGTTCCACGAACAGATCCTGAAGACCTTTAACGTCATGACCCATTGCGGGTTGGCGAAAGCCGACGAATTCCGCCGTGCCCTGGGTAACGAAGCTAAAGAACCCCTGGTGGAGGCCTTCTTCCGCAAAGCGGCCAGGGAACGCAACTACACCCCGGAGGTGGTGGACAAGGTCTGGGGAACGCTGAAGGCCTTCGGCAGCTTTGGCTTCTGTAAGGCCCACGGGGCGGCCTTCGCCGTGCCCACCTACCAGTCCGCCTGGCTGAAAGCCCACCACCCCGAGGCCTTCCTGGCAGGATTGTGGGAGCACGATCCCGGGATGTATCCCAAGCGGCTGCTGGTGGCGGAAGCCCGGCGCCTTGGCATTCCCATCCTGCCTTTGGACATCAACCGCAGCGGTGCCCAATACCGGGTGGAGCGGGTCGACGCCGGAAAGGACGCCGGGAAACTGGGCATCCGACTGAGCCTGAACGGGATCTACGGGTTGTCAGCCACCGAACTTAAAAGGATCGTGGCGGGGCAGCCCTTTGACTCCCTCGCCGACCTGAGGGCCCGGTCCCGGGTCAGCAAACCCACCATCAAACGGCTGGCGCAGCTTGGCGCGTTCGATTTCCTGCACCGAGAAGCCGGCGGAACAGCCAACCGGGCCGACCTGGTGCACCACCTGCAGCAGATGCAGGGCAAAGGAACCCGGAAGGGCATCGAAGTCCTGGAAGGACAGCTTGCGTTGCCCTTGGGGGACGTGGAACTGCAGAACATCAAACCCGGCCTGCCTGCACCCACCCTGGTGGAAAACGTCCGGGCAGAACTCGACCTGATGGCCATGGACGTCAGCAGCCACCTGATGGACAGCCACCGGCCCATGCTGGACAGGCTGGGCGTGACCACAGCAGACAAGCTGCTGTCGCTGCGTAACGGCACGGAGGTCCTGGTTGCGGGCGTGCGGATCGCCACCCAGACCCCGCCGATGCGCGGCGGCAAGCGGGTGGTGTTCATCAGCATCGACGACGGCACCGGCTGCATCGATTCGGTGTTTTTCCACGAGGCGCAGGAAAACGCCGGGCTGCTCCTTTTTGGCACCCGGCTGCTGCTGATCCGCGGCACCACCCGGCGCACGGGCCCCCGCGGAATCAGCCTGAGCGCCAGCATGGCCTGGGACCTGGGGCAGCCGGAATCGTTGCCCTTCCCGGACCCCAACAGGCCCGGCACTGACGTGGAACATCCCCTGGACGGCATCAGCCGCACGCTGGCCATCACTGGATTCAGCGGCTGATGCCCGAGTGTGCCGCGTTGGTGGCCCCCCGCGGAACCGATAGCATTGACGGTGGCTGGCTGTGGTCCCCGTATGCCACAAGCTATGAAGCCTACAACTTTGAATAGGAGACACCCGTGTCAGATGCCCAGCAGATCACCCTCATCGTCGATGGCGAAGAGACCAAGGTGACTACCGGGACAACCGGTGCGGAGCTCTTTTTTGAACGCCGCGAGGTGGTTGTTGCCCGTGTCGACGGCGTCCTGAAGGACCTGGACCAGGAACTCCCCAACGGTGCCAGCATCGAAGCCGTCACCATCGATTCCCCCGACGGCCTGGACGTGCTCCGCCACTCCACCGCCCACGTGATGGCCCAGGCCGTCCAGCAGCTGCGCCCCGACGCCAAGCTGGGCATCGGCCCGTACATCACGGACGGTTTCTATTTCGACTTCGACGTGGCCGAGCCCTTCACCCCCGAGGACCTCAAGACCCTCGAGAAGATGATGCTCAAGATCGTCAACCAGAACCAAAAGTTCGTCCGCCGTGTGGTCACCGAGGACGAAGCCCGCGAAGCCATGAAAAACGAGCCCTACAAACTCGAACTGCTGGGCAAGGAAAACGACGCCGCAGACGCAGGCGAAGGCGTGAACGTCGAGGTGGGTGCCGGCGAGATCACCATCTACGACAATGTTGAACGCAAGGAAGGCACCACCGTCTGGTGCGACCTGTGCCGCGGCCCGCACCTGCCCAACACCAAACTCATTTCCAATGCGTTCGCGCTGACCCGCTCGTCCTCCGCCTACTGGCTGGGTGACCAGAAAAACCAGCAGCTCCAGCGGATCTACGGCACGGCCTGGCCCACCAAGGACGACCTGAAGGCCTACCAGGAGCGCATCGCCGAAGCCGAACGGCGCGACCACCGGAAGCTCGGCGTCGAGCTTGACCTGTTCTCCTTCCCGGACGAACTGGGTTCGGGCCTGCCGGTCTTCCACCCCAAGGGCGGCATCATCCGCAAGGAGATGGAGGACTACTCCCGCCAGCGCCATGTGGAAGCCGGCTACGAGTTTGTCTACACCCCGCACATCACCAAGGGCCACCTCTACGAAGTCTCCGGGCACCTGGACTGGTACAAGGACGGCATGTTCCCGGCCATGCACGTGGACGCCGAACTCAACGAGGACGGCACCGTGCGCAAGCCCGGCCAGGACTATTACCTGAAGCCGATGAACTGCCCCATGCACAACCTGATCTTCCGCTCCCGCGGCCGCTCCTACCGGGAACTGCCGCTGCGGCTCTTCGAATTCGGCTCCGTGTACCGGTACGAAAAGTCCGGGGTGGTGCACGGCCTCACCCGGGTACGCGGCATGACCCAGGACGATGCCCACATCTACTGCACCCGCGAACAGATGAAGGAAGAGCTCACCAAAACGCTCACCTTCGTTCTTGGGCTGCTCAAGGATTACGGCCTGAACGACTTCTACCTGGAACTGTCCACCAAGGACCCCGTCAAGTACGTGGGCGACGACGACACCTGGGAAGAAGCCACCAGGACCCTCGCCGAGGTGGCCCAGGAGTCCGGGCTGGACCTGGTCCCGGATCCGGGAGGCGCAGCCTTCTACGGCCCCAAGATCTCCGTGCAGGCCAAAGACGCGCTGGGCCGCACCTGGCAGATGTCCACGATCCAGCTGGACTTCAACCTTCCGGAGCGCTTCGAACTGGAATTCCAGGCCGCGGACGGCACCCGCCAGCGTCCCGTGATGATCCACCGGGCGCTCTTCGGTTCCATCGAACGGTTTATGGGCGTGCTGACCGAACACTACGCCGGCGCGTTCCCGGCCTGGCTCGCGCCGGTCCAGGTGGTGGGCATCCCCGTGGCGGAAACGTTCAACGAATACATGTTCGACGTCGTCGACCAGCTGAAGGCGGCCGGTATCCGGGCCGAGGTGGATACATCCTCCGACCGCTTCCCGAAGAAGATCCGCACCGCCAGCAAGGACAAGATCCCGTTTGTGCTCATCGCCGGCGGTGACGACGCCGATGCCGGGGCCGTCTCATTCCGCTTCCGCGACGGAAGCCAGGACAACGGTGTGCCGGTCGCGGAAGCCGTCAAGCGGATCACGGAAGCCGTCCGTAACCGGACCAGCTAAGGGAACGGAACAGCACCGTGCAGGAGAACACAGGCGCCGGGTACCCCGGTGATGCCGCAGTGACGGACGACTTCGACCTCGCCGGTGTCCCGGATGCCTTCCAGCGTCTGTGGACTCCGCACCGGATGGCCTACATCAAGGGTGGCCAGCATCAGTTCAAGGGCGAGAACGACTGCCCGTTCTGTGTGGGTCCCGGCCGCAGCGACCAGGAATCCCTGATTGTGTACCGGGGCCGGACCTGCTACGTGGTGCTTAACCTTTTCCCATACAACCCGGGCCACCTGCTGGTGTGCCCGTACCGGCACATCCCGGACTACACCGATTTGACGGTTGAGGAGACAGCGGAATTCGCCGACCTCACCCAGACGGCCATGCGGGTGCTGCGTAAGGTGTCCAACCCCGGCGGCTTTAACCTCGGCATGAACCAGGGTGTGGTGGGCGGCGCGGGAATCGCCGCCCACCTGCATCAGCACATTGTGCCGCGCTGGGGTGGCGACGGGAACTTCTTCCCCATCATCGCCCAGACCAAAGCCATCACCCAGACGCTGGACGAGGTCCGCCAGCAGGTGGCCGATGCCTGGCCCGGGGAGACGGATGCTTAACAGGCATGCCCGCGGGTTCTTTACCGCGTTGTTCACCCCGTTTGCCCGCTGGCTCCTTCGAATTGGTGTTTCCCCGGATGCGGTAACCGTCATTGGCACCGCGGGCGTGGTGGCGGGTGCCCTGGTGTTTTATCCACTGGGACAGCTCTGGTGGGGCACGCTGTTCATCACCGCCTTCATTTTCTCCGACGTCCTGGACGGCATCATGGCCAGGATGCAGGAAACCGGGGGCCGGTGGGGCAACTTCCTGGACTCCACCCTGGACCGCGTGGCTGATGGTGCGCTCTTTGCCGGGGTGGCGGTCTGGTTCTTCACCGGCGGTGGGAATACGCCAATCGCCGTGGCCGCCGTCGTCTGCCTGGTCCTGGGCATGGTGGTCTCCTATGCCCGTGCCAAAGCCGAGTCGCTGGGCTTCACCGCGAACACAGGAATCGCCGAACGTGCGGAGCGCCTCGTGTCGGTGCTGGTGGTGACCGGTTTCACCGGCCTGGGCCTGCCAGCGGTGGTGCTGCTGGTGACGCTGCTCCTGCTCGCTGCGGCCAGCCTGGTGACAGTCATCCAGCGGGTGGTTTCGGTCCGCCGGCAGGCCTTCGCCGAACCCTCACCGGCCGATTAACATAGCCGTTACCTGATTAAGCCGGCCAGCGGTGGTGGGACTAGTATTAGCTCTGCCCGATCAATGGATCCGGCAATCCGTGTGTCCGGCAGGTGCGTCGAAGGCCGCCTGCACACCCGGCGAAGGTCATCTATCTACCCATAGGGGTTTTTGTGTCTACACCTGATGTAAGCAACGGGGCCGGTTCGTCCGCGAACAGCGTCACGGGCAGCAACCGCGTGAAGCGCGGCATGGCCGA
>NZ_LFQH01000002.1:0-25326 GCF_001238605.1 Arthrobacter sp. ZBG10
CTCATCAACGGCCAACCCACACTGGCGGAAAAGGCCGCCGTGGACGCCTAAGAAGGACGGGAGGGCGGCGACGGCGGGTACCCCGCCGCCGTCGTTCTCTCTGCCGACGCGTCACGGCGTTCAAATATTGTTCAACAATCTATTGCGTGCTTTGCAGACAGTCACTAAGCTGGAATGGCACCGTGACCCGGATCACCGCCAGCTGGATGGAACACCATGAACCGCACGCAGCCCGCCGCAACCGCCTCCCTGGCCAGCGCCGTCCCCCAGCATCCCGCCGGCCTGGCCCCTGCCGCAGCCCGCGCCCTGTTCAGAGCCGGCCTGGTGGCACCCACGGCCGGCTGGAGCGCCGGCTATGCGCAGGCCAACCTGATTATCGTGCCCAAGGCCCAGGCCTTCGACGTGCTGCTGTTTGCGCAGCGGAACCCGAAGCCCTGCCCCATCCTGGGGGTGCTGGACGCCGGCGAAACCAGCGGCGCGCTGCTTGCCGGCGGAGACATCCGCACCGACGTTGCCCGGTATGTGGTGTACCAAAACGGCATCAAGACAGCCGAGCCCACCCATCTCCTCGATTACTGGCGCGAGGACCTGGTGACTTTCATTGTGGGCTGCAGCTTCACGTTTGAAGCCGCCCTGCAGGAAGGTGGCATCCGCGTGGCCCACATCGATCAGGGGGTCAACGTGCCAATGTACCGGACGTCCCTCCGATGCGAGCCTGCCGGCGGGATGTCCGGGCCCATGGTGGTGTCGATGCGGCCCATCCCCGCTTCCCAGGTGGCCGACGCCGTGAGGATCACCTCCCGGTATCCGGCAGTCCACGGCGCCCCGGTGCACGTGGGCAACCCCGCGGAACTGGGAATTACCGACCTCTCCCGGCCCCACTTCGGCGATCCGGTGGAGATCCCCGAGGGCCATATCCCGGTCTTCTGGGCCTGCGGCGTCACCCCACAGGCTGCCGTGATGGAATCAGGGCCACCACTGGCGATCGGCCACGCGCCGGGACATATGCTGATCACCGATGCCCGGGACAGTTCCTACCTGGTGCCCTGACCGGGGTCAGTGTCCGGGGCTGGCTTCGATGGCCAGGATGGTGACGTCCACGCCGCCCACGCGCAGCCCGTTGCGGCGGATCGTATCTGCGATGATTTCCTGGGCGTGTTCCGCCAGGCCAAGGGCCCGGTGGTCAATTGCGGTGGCGATATCGGCCTGGACGTGGACCAGGCCGTCGTCAACAGTGATGTGCAGCCCGTCCCTCGTGGCCGTTGATGTTTGGCCGCCCGCGGCTTCGGTATCCTGGCGCAACACCTTCGAGGTGATTTTGAACTTCTGCATAACGCTGCGCACCGTAGGTTCGAGCCGGAGCAGCCCGGGTTGGCTGAGGAGGGCCGCGGTCAGCGCATCCGCGAGGACATCGAGGTTGACCACCCGGGCGTCCAGTGGCTGGTCAGAGATCATAAAGGTCCTCCACAATGATATTGATCGAGCCGACGAGCAGTGCTGTCTGGGCTTCCACCACGGCGCCGACGCGTTCGCGTACCTGCGCCAGGGTGTCCGGGATCCGCACTGTCGAAGCCAACGCCACCTGCAGTTCGACGGTAAGTTGGGTTCCCTCGGGGACCGGAACACCGGTGGTCCCTGGTTGCACGGGGGTCCCTGGTTGCATGGGGGCTATGGAGCACCGCCGGGCGCGGACCCCGGTAAGGGTGGACGCGGCGAAACGGATCAGCGCTGTCAACGCCTGCTCGCTGATGTCGATCCTGCCGAGCGGGGTGTCCTTGAGGGCTGTTTTGCGGCCGCGCCGGATTTCCGCACGGGCAACCATCATCACCGCCTCCTTCACCCGGTTACCCGGCTGAAGTGACGGCTCCGTCCGGTCACGCTCGCGCATTGATTCAGTGACACTGGCCAGGTGGTAGAGGGCGTTGCGTGCGCTCTGGCAGTCCGGGCAGGAGAGCTCATGGCTGGTGGGTGGTTCGTCGATGGTGGCCCAGAACTCATCAAGGTCACGTCCGCATCCCAGCCGGGGACGGTCACTGTTCATCGCCATGGTTCCATCCCCTCTGCAAGGAAGCGTTTGGCCCGTGCAATCCGGCCCCTGACGGTACTCTCCGGGAGCTGCACTATTGCCGCAATCTCCCGGTATGAGAATTCATGGACTTCCTTGAGCAGCCAGCAAGCCCTGGGCCCGGGCGGCACCGTCTGCAGCAAATCCGACAGTGCCCGCATCTGCGCCTGGTTCTCGTACTCCTTCGCAGGATCGGCGCCGGCCCCTTGTCCGATACTAGCGTGGGCGCCCGCAGTGGTGTCTTGTCCCGCGTCGCCCCGGTCCCCGGCCACGCCGGCCTGGCCGGTTCCCGCGGGTGGGCGGCCCTTCCGGCGGCGGAGCAGGTCCAGGCATTTATTGGTGGCCGTCCGGTACAGCCAGGGAACGAACGCCTGCGGGACCGTGAGGTTGGGCAGGGCCCGCCACGCGCTGATGAACGTCTCCTGGACCAGGTCCTCCGCTTCGGTCCTGTCGTCAAGCATCCGCAGGCACAACCGGAACAGGCCACCCTGATAGGCGTTCAGAAGCCATTCAAAGGCTTCAACGTCCCCGTCCTGCGCCCTGGAAACGACCGTCAGGGCATCAAGTTCGTCCAGCGGCGTCCACACCCCGTCGTCCCAGCCGTTCGCCGGGTCCCGCGGTTCTGCACCGAAGGGGGCGGGCACTTCCGGCGGCACGGGATGCAGGTCAGCCTGCAGGTCCGGCTCCGTTGTCTCGTCCATGTGTTCTCTTCCTCGACCGCTTGCCGCTAAACGATCCCCCGTGGCCGGCGTTCCCTGATCAGCAGGCAGCAGGCCACCACCAGCATAAGGTAAGCAGCCTGCCTAACCGGCCGGACCGGTTCAACGGGCACCGGAGGGGATTCCGGGGCTCCCCTTCCGGGGCCGGAAAAAGAATTTGAGAAATTTACCAAACAGGCCGTGAGGATTGCCCACCGGTTGCGTCTTTATCTGTGTACGCAAAAAACTTTGAAGGAGACCGGATTCCCATGGCAGACGAACAGAACTCCCGCCGCGCAGCAGTTGTCCCCGCTACGGGCGAAGAGCAGGAACGCCGCGCAGAGCAGCACTCCAAGGAAACCGAGAAGGCCAGGAACGTCGGCCCGCTGCAGACCGACAAGGGCAACACCACCATCGCCGAAACGGTTGTCCAGAAGATCGCCGGTATCGCCACCCGCGAAGTCCCGGGCGTCTACGCCATGGGCAGCGCCGGCCGCCGGGCGTTCAGCAGCCTCACCGAACGCATTCCCGGTTCGCAGACCAACGTCAGCGGCGGTGTCAGCGTGGAGAAGGGTGAGCGGCAGGCCGCGATCGACCTGACGATCGTGGTGGAGCACGACGCCTCCATCGTCGAAGTCAGCCAGATGATCCGGAAGAACGTCATCGCATCGGTGGAAGACGCCACCGGCCTCGAGGTCATTGAGGTGAACATCAACGTCACCGACGTCCACCTCCCCGAGGACGACCAGGACAAGGAAGATTCAAACCACAAGGATCTCCAGTAACAGTCCCGGACCCAGCTGATCCGGCAGGCCCCCCGAGCAGGCCGGATCTCCACAGGCGGGGAAGGTGCCGCCCCCGCGTCTTCCCCGCCGCCCCGCCACTCCTCCTGCAAGCCAGTCAGGTGCAGGAGCCCCGCAGCAGAAAAGGCATTCCATGAACACCACAGCCCTTGGCCTGATGACAGGCCTGGCCCTCGGATTCGCAGCAGCTTTCGGCGGGTTCTCCGCGTTCCTCCTGGTTGCCGTCTTCGGCGCCCTTGGACTGGCCGCAGCCCGCATCATCGAGGGCAAGCTGGACCTCAGCGCATTGACCGGCCGAGCCAGCTCCCGCAGATGAGCGCGGCAATTAACAGCCATCCGGGCGGATTGGCGGAGCCCGCAGTACGGGGATCGCTCACCATCTCGGAGAAGGCCATCGAAAAAATTGCCGGCCAGGTAGCGGCGGGGGTTCCCGGCATTAATGGCACGGCCGGCGGTTTCCTTGGGATCGGCTCGCACCGGGCTGACGATGCCCGGCCCAAGGTCAGGGTCCGGCTCAGCGGGAAAGTCGCTGCGCTGCACATCAGTGCCGGGGTGCGCTACCCCGCACCACTGCGGGCAACGGCTGACCGGCTCCGCAGCGAGGTCAGGGAGAAAGTCAGCGCCGCCTGCGGCATTGATGTCCGGCAAGTGGATATCGACTTCGAATCACTGACCTCCACTTCCGGCGCTTCCGGACAAAGGGAACTCCTATGAGCACACAACCCGTATCCCAGTCGCTGCAGCGGCGGTCCAGCCGCACGGTCCCTGCCGCCGCCACCTCCCTTGTCCTGCTGGTCCTCGCGGGGCTGGCAATCTGGGGCGCCGTTGCCTACCTGGCAGGCGGGGCCTGGCCTGGCTTCATCGCGGCGTCCGGCGATGCCGTCAGTGGGCTGACCTGGAACAACCCAGGCGTGTGGGCAGCATCGGTGGTGGTACTGCTGGCAGGGGTGTTCCTGCTGTTTGCTGCGGTGCTCCCTGGCCGGCGCACGGGAGCAGCCATCACCGGCTCTTCCTCCACCGGGCTGACAGAGACCGTCATCAGCCGCCGGGGCCTCGCCAGGCTCGCGGCAGCACATGCTGACCAAACTGACGGCGTCGAGTCCAGTTCGGCTACGGCCAGCGGAAAATCGGTCTCCGTCGTGGTATCCACCAGCCTGAATGAACCCGGATCGTTGTCCCGTGACATCAAGGAGTCCCTGGAGGAGAAGTTCCGCACCGTTGGCCTGACGCAGCCTCCACGGGTCAGCGTCCGGGTCAGGAGCAGCGGATGAACCCTCCACTTTCCCAGGCATTAGCGCCTGGCCCGGTCAGGACCACGAACCACTCGATGCCAGCCAAGGTCGGCAGGCGGGGCAGAACAAAGGCCCCGTTGCAGAAAGAAAAGGACACACCATGAGGGAAACAGCAGGCAGGCTCAACCGGGCATGGCTGGCGGTCATCGCGGTAGTGCTGCTCCTCGCCGGCGGTGCCGGTGTCCTGCTCGCCAGTGGGCTGGGTAAGGACCTGGCCGCCGCCGCCAACCTTGCACTGGTCCCTGCCGCACCGGAAAACCCGGTCTTCGCCGGCCCCCCGCTCGACGCTGTGGCGAATCCCGTTGGTGCAGCCTTGATCCTGGCCGGCGCAGCACTCATCGCCCTGCTGGCGCTCTCCTGGCTCGGCGCCCAGATCCCCCGCCGCCACCAGGCTTCCACCCTGCGGCTGCACTCCGACCATGGCCGGGACGGGTATACCAGGTGTGAACCCCGGGTTGTGGCCGACGCGGTCGCCCACGAAGTTGAGGCGTTGCCGGGCGTCACCTCGGCATCAGCACTGATCCGTGGCAGCGCGAACCAGCCCGAGCTGAACCTGGACGTCAAAGTCGAGGACCGGGCAGACATCCAGGACGTCATCTCCCGGATCAACGGCGAGGTAACAGCAAACCTCGAGACGGCCCTTGAGGTTCCGCTCCGCAAAGTGGCAGTACTTTTCAACATCAGCACCCAGCGGGGCAACGACAAAGCCGCGGTTCTGTAGCCGCACACCTGCCTGTCAACACCCCGCCCAACGTCATAGGAAGGAACCTGGTATGAGGAACAAGATCATTACCGTCGTCGTCACCGCAGTGGCCGGGTGGCTCCGTGGCCGCCTGTCGGCAAGGAAAAACACCAGACCGCCCGGACGGCCCTGACCGGGACAGCACGGTCGCACAAAATTTCTGGACAACGTATGACGATTGTCCAGGATCCTCCCAGCAATGGGTGGCCAAATGGAAAAGTAAACGCAGCAACAGGAAGGAATGCAGACATGGGTATCGGAGACAAGATCCAGAACGCAGCCGAGAGCGCTGTAGGCAAGGTCAAGGAAGCTGCCGGCAAGGCAACGGACAACGACAAGCTTGAAGCCGAGGGCAAGGCCGATCAGGCCGGTGCTTCGGCGAAGAAGGCCGGCGAGAACGTCAAGGACGTTTTCAAAAACTGATTTTCCAGCACCAGCCTGTCAGCATGTGTGCGGTGGCCCCGGAAGGGCCGCCGCACACATCTTTTAATCCGGGTTCACCTGCCGGGTGACGGTGCAGCCCCAAGGTGCACCAGCAGTTCCTGTTCGGAATCTTCCAGATACCGGCGAAGCCCGGCCGCAGCTTCGTCGCGCTGCCCCGCGCGAAGCTGCGCCACCAGGGCCACATTTCTGTCCACGTAGTGGCTGTGGAAGTCCGGCGTGGGGCCCATGGCGTGGAAGACCAGCCGCATCTCGGCCAGTACCTTCTCCATCAGATCGTTCAGGGAAAAACTGCCGGAAAGCGCCACCAGCGCCTTGTGGAGGTCCTGGTTGGCGTCCGCCATCCCCTGCACCGATGCCGCGGTACGGGCTGCTTGCGCCTTGGCCATAATGGCTTCGAGGCCGGTCAGGGCAGCCTCGTCGATATCGCCCCACAGCACGGCGGCGGGTTCGATCAGGCGACGGACCCGGTAAATCTCGCGCACATCGTCCGGCCCCGGGGCCGCAACGTAGACGCCCCGGTTCGGGATCCGCTGCACCACGGACTCGCCGGCCAGCACCGTAAACGCCTCACGGAGGGTGTTGCGGGAAACCCCGAGGGCCTCCGAGAGCTTCTGTTCGGACAGTTTTGACCCGGGCGGCAACTGGCCGGCCGAAATCCGGGCGCGGAGCACGCCGGCAACCCACGCCCCGGTATGGGCGTGGGCTGCGTGGCCGCCGTCGGCGATCCCCTGGAGTGCTTCGTTCATGGGCATCCGTCCAATCTACTCAACGTTCCGGGACCGCCAGGCCGTCGAAGGCCGGCTACGAGATCCGGCCCAGAAGATCACCACGTCCGACGGCGGCACCCGCCTCCTGTGCGCCTCGCGTCCAGGTGCCGCTCCGGTGGGCCGTTACCGCGGTTTCCATCTTCATGGCCTCCAGCACGGCGACGGCCTGGCCGGCTTCGACCTGGCCATCTTCGGCCACCCATTTCACCAGTGACCCGGACATCGGCGAGGCCAGGCCGGCGTCGTCCTGCTCCGCAGCGTCCGCCACTGCCTGGCCGCCCGCGCCGCCGCCGGTGAGGAGCGCCGCGTAAAACTGCTCCGGCAGGCCCAACTGCACGGCTTTGCCGTCAATCTCCACGGTCAGGGTCCGCCGTGCCGCGCCGGGGTTGGTGCGGGCGATCTCGGGGGACGCCGCCAGCTCCCCGGCGAAGTCGTTTTCGATCCAGGTGGTGTGGATGCCCAGTCCCTCCTCAGCCGTGAACGCGGGGTGGCGCACCACTGCCCGGTGGAATGGCAGGACGGTGGGCAGGCCCTCGATCCGCATCTCGGCCAGCGCAGCCGCTGCCCGCCGGAGCGCCTGCGGCCGGTCTTCACCGTGGACAATGAGCTTGGCCAGCAGCGAGTCGTATTCGCCGGGCACCACCGACCCGGAGCGGACGCCGGTGTCCACGCGGATCCCGGCGCCGGTGGGCGGTTCGAAGGCCACCACGGTGCCGGGCCCGGGCAGGAACCCCCGGGCGGGATCTTCCGCATTGAGCCGGAACTCGATGGCGTGGCCCTTCGGTTCGGGGTCCGCCGCAAGGTCAAGGGCGCCGCCGGCGGCAATGCGGAACTGCTGGCGGACCAGGTCCACGCCGGAGGTTTCCTCGGTGACCGGGTGCTCCACCTGGAGCCTGGTGTTGACCTCCAGGAAGGAGATGATCCCGTCCGCGCCCACCAGGTATTCCACGGTTCCGGCGCCGTGGTACTCCGCCTCGCGGCAGATGGCCTTGGCCGATTCGTGGATCTGCGCGCGCTGCCCTGCTGTCAGGAACGGCGCGGGGGCTTCCTCCACCAGTTTCTGGTTCCGGCGCTGCAGTGAGCAGTCCCGGGTCCCCACCACCACCACGTTCCCGTGGGTATCGGCCAGGACCTGGGCTTCCACATGCCGCGGCCGGTCCAGGAACCGCTCCACAAAGCACTCGCCGCGGCCAAAAGCCACGGTGGATTCGCGGACAGCCGATTCGAACGCATCCGCCACGTCCTCCATCCGGCGCGCCACCTTCAGGCCGCGGCCGCCGCCGCCGAAAGCTGCTTTGATGGCCACCGGAAGTCCGTGTGCCCGGGCGAACGCGAGCACGTCCTCGGCGTTTTCCACCGGGCCGTCGCTGCCGGGCACCAGCGGCGCCCCGGCCCGAACGGCGATGGCACGTGCGGTGACTTTGTTGCCCAGGGAGCGGATGGAATCCGGTGACGGGCCGATCCAGGTGAGGCCGGCCCCGATCACAGCTTCCGCGAATTCTGCGTTCTCGGACAGGAAGCCGTAGCCGGGGTGCACGGCGTCGGCACCGGAGCGGCCGGCGGCCGCCAGGATCTTGCCGATGTCCAGGTACGTTTCGGCGCCTGTGCTGCCGCCGAGTGCGTACGCCTCGTCCGCCAGCCGCACGTGCAGGGCGTCAGCGTCCGGGTCGGAGTAGACGGCCACGGACTGCAGCCCCTCGTCGGCGCAGGCGCGGGCGATCCGCACGGCGATCTCGCCGCGGTTGGCAATCAGGACTTTTTTCATGGCTGGGTTCCTTCTGAAGCGGTCTGATCCGGTTCACCATGGTGGGGAGGTTCCTGGTTTGCCGGTGCGAGGGTGGTGGGGTCCACAACGGTGAACCGGACAGGGTGGCCGGGCTGCAGCTGCGCCGCAAACGGCAGGTCGCCGGGCACAACCACGGCAATCACCGGGTAGCCGCCGGTCACCGGATGGTCGGCCAGGAAAAGGACGGGGTGGCCGTTGGGCGGTACCTGCAACGCGCCGGGTACCGTTCCTTCACTGGGGAGCTCACCCTCGCGGGTCCGGACCAGCGCTGCGCCGGGAGCTCCCGGCGTGGCTGCTTCACCAGCCGGCCAGGCCCCGCCGGAAGGTCCGGGCGTGAGCCGGACCCCGATCCGGTTGGATTGTTCACTGACCAGCCAGTCCTGCCCGGCCAGGGCCGTGAAGGCGGCCGGACCAAACCAATCATCGCGGGGGCCGAGGGTGACGCGCAGCTCTGTGGGGCCGTCCGCGACGGACAGCAGGGTGCTTTCCGCCGGGCCCACGGGATGGACGCCGGTCACCGGAGCGATGGGCAGGAACATGCCGGCAGCAAGCGGCGGCGGTCCGATACCGGACATCGAGTCGCTGGACCGGCTGCCCAGCACGGGCTCCACCGCCAGCCCGCCACGGACGCCCAAGTAGCTCCGCACACCGGTTCCGGGGGCGCCGAGGCTCAGCGTCTCGCCGTCGAGCAGGGCAAAAGGTGTGTGCAGGGCCGGCGTCCGCAGCAGCTGGTTGTCGGCGTCGCGGACTTCCAGGCGGACGGCAGCGCCGGCGACTGCCAGGACCTGGTCGCCCCGGGCCTGGACAGCAAGTCCGCCCAGGAGGTTTTCGACGACGGCGGAACCCGGTTCGTTGCCCACCAGCCGGTTGGCCTGGCGGGCCGAGCGCGGGTCAGCGGCGCCGGACACGGAAACGCCGAGGTCGCCGAATCCCGGCCGGCCTAGGTCCTGGACCAGCGATTGCAGCCCCGGAGCCTGCACCAGGAGCCCGCTGCCTGCCTGGTCCGGCGCGGACCCAGGGCCCGGGGCCACGGCCGAACGCACTGCCACCCTCTCGCGGACGGCAACGTAGCGGACGGTATCCCCCGGCCGCACCAGCGCCGGCGATTTCCGGCCCAGGTCCCACATCACGGCGGACGTGTGGCCCAGCAGCTGCCAGCCGCCGGGCGACTGCCTCGGGTAGACGGCCGAGAAGGCCCCGCCCAGCGCCACGGAGCCGGCCGGCACGGCCGTCCTGGGCGAGCTGCGCCGCGCCACCGACAAGGAGTCGTTTTCCCCCACGAGGTAGGTGAAGCCCGGGGCAAAGCCGCCGAAGGCGCCCGTCCACACCTGCCCGGTGTGGGCGGCCACCACACCGTCGGCACCCAGGCCGGTCAGGCGGCCCACCTCGGCGAGATCCTCGCCGTCGTACACCACCTCGATGGTGACCTCATTGCCCGCGTGGTGGCCGCGGGCCGCCAGGTCCAGGTGCGGCAGCAACCCGCGGGCAGCCCCGGCGTGGAAGCGGGAGCCGAACTTGACCAGCACCGTGGCTGCTCCGGCGACGGCGTCGAGCTGCCCGGGGAGCGGCTCGGCCTGCAGCCGGTCGTGGAGGGCAAGGACGCCGGCCAGCCCGGTGAGCTCCACCAGGACCGCGTTGGGGCCGGACCAGCGGACGCCGGTGATGCTCACGCGAAGCTCCGCACGGTGACGCCGGCGGCGGCAAGGCCTGACCGGACCGCGCCGGCCATGGCCACCGCGCCGGGGGTATCGCCGTGCACGCAGATGCTGTCCGCCTGCACTTTCAGGACGGACCCGTCACGGGCCACGATGGTGCCCTCCGTGGCCAGCCGGACCATGTTGGCCGTGATGGCGGCGTGGTCGTGGAGCACCGCGCCTTCCTCGCGGCGCGACACCAGGGTGCCGTCCGGATTGTAGGCGCGGTCGGCGAAGGCCTCGGACAGGGCCGTCATGCCGCGGGCTTCGGCTTTCTTCTGCGCCACGGCGCCAGGTAGGAGCAACAGCGGCAGCTCCGGGTTGAAGGCGTGGACGGCGTCCACCACTGCCTGCGCGTGGATCTCGTGGTGCACAATCGCGTTGTACAGGGCGCCGTGCGGCTTGACGTAGCTGACCTCGGTGCCGGCGGCGCGGGCCAGCGCCTGCAGCGCGCCGAGCTGGTACAGGACATCGTCCGCTAGTTCCACGGCGGAGCAGTCCAGGAAGCGGCGGCCGAAGCCGGCCAGGTCCCGGTAGCCCACGTGGGCGCCGACGGTCACACCCGCCGCCACGGCGTCGCGGCAGGTTTGGGCGATGGTGACCGGGTCCCCGGCGTGGAAGCCACAGGCCACGTTGGCGCTGGTGACGTGCCGGAAGACGGCGGCGTCGTCCCCCATGGTCCAGTTGCCGAAGGATTCCCCGACGTCACTGTTCAGATCGATGTGCGGCATGTGACCCTCGTCTCAGGTTGGATTCTTCAACCATCATGCCTTACGCCGCAAGATTGTTCAACAATCTTTCGGCGCCAGTTTGCCGGCCCGTCAGCCGGCGGTGATCACCAGCGCCACACTGTGCCCGCCGAAGCCGAAGGCGTTGACCAGGCCCGCTCGCGGGGCGTCCGCGGCAAGGTTGCGGACCTGTCCGGTCACCACGTCGAGGTCAACTTCCGGATCCAGCGCCTCCATGTTCAGGGTGGCCGGCAGCTGCGAGGTGCGCAGGGCTTCGAGGACCACAACTGCGGCCAGCGCGCCGGCGCCGCCCAGCAGGTGGCCGGTGTGTCCCTTGGTGGAGGTCACCGGAACATTGGGCCCGAAGATGGCGTTGATGGCCTGCCCCTCGAGCTTGTCCCCCACGGGAGTGGAGGTAGCGTGGGCGTGCACAAACCCGATGGCGGCCGCTTCCAGGCCCGCCGACTCGAGCGCTTTCTGCATGACGCGGCGCTGCATCGCCGGATCGGCGGCAACGATGTCGTTGGCATCGGACGTCACGGCCCCGCCGGCCACCGCGCCCAGTATGGCGGCGCCGCGGGCACGGGCGTGGGCTTCGCTTTCCAGCACCACCACACCTGCGCCCTCCGCGAGGACAAAACCGTCCCGGCCGCCGTCGAACGGGCGTGAGGCCAGCTGCGGATCGCCGGGGCGGGTGGACAAGGCGCGGATCTGCGAAAAGCCGGTGATCACCAGGTCGTTGACTGAGGCGTCAACACCGCCGGCAATCACGACGTCGGCAGCTCCTGAGCGGATCATTTCGGCACCCTGGACAATCGCCTCAGCCCCGGAGGCGCAGGCGCTGACCGGAGTCCGCGCGCCGCCGCGGGCCCCGAGGTCGATCGATACCCAGGCCGCCGGGCCGTTGACCATCAGCCGGGTCAGGGTGTGCGGGGAGACTTTGCGCGGGCCGGAGGCGGCCAGTGTCCGGTCCTGCTCCAGGGTGGAGCCCAGCCCGCCGTACGCAGAGCCGATCACCACCGCGAAGCGCTCGGGGTCAACGTCCGGGGCGCCGGCCTGGGCCCACGCTTCCCGGGCAGCGATCAGCGCGAGCTGGCCGCAGCGGTCCATGCGCTTGATCTCGCGGGTGCTCAGGTGCCCGGAGAGGTCCGACGGCGCGCGGCCCGCGATTTTTACAGGCAGCTGCTCCGCCCAGGGTTCGTCCAGTTCCGCGATTCCGGACTTCCCGGCCAGGAGGCCGGCCCAGGTCCCTGCCACCGAGGACCCCAGCGGGTTGATGGTTCCGGCGCCGGTCACCAGGGCACGTGGCTGGACTGCATTCATGTTTTGGGCCCTACTTTGCGGGGTTGTGCGTGCCGATGGGCACCAGGGTCAGGTCGGGGTGGTTCTTCTCGATCCGGCGCAGGGCCCACACGTCGTTGAAGAGCGCAAGGTATTCGCCGTCGGACCGCAGCAGCACCTCGGTGCCGGTGACGTTGGCCAGGGCAGGCATGGCATCCGCCGTCGAAATTCTTGCCAGCGAGTACGGCAGGCGCTCCAGGCGCATGGGCGCGCTGAAGTCGTGGGCCATCCGGTCCTCCACCACCTCGAACTGCATGGGGCCTACGGCGGCCAGCACAGGGGCCTGGTCGCCGCGGACGTCAGAGCGGAGCACCTGGATGACGCCCTCGTGCTCGAGCTGTTCGATGCCGCGCCGGAACTGCTTGAACTTGCTGGGGTCCTTGGACCGTGCCACCTGGAAGTGTTCGGGGGCGAACAGCGGGATGGCCGGATATTCCACGGGGTCGGCCAGGAAAAGGCTGTCACCCACGCGGAGGGAGGACGCGTTGACCAGGCCCACCACGTCTCCCGGGAAGGCCTCGTCGATGACTTCGCGTTCCCGGCCGAAAACCTGCTGGGCGTACTTTGTGGCGAACGATTTCCCGGTACGGGTCTGGGTGACCACCATGCCGCGCTCGAACACACCGGAGCAGACGCGGATGAAGGCGACGTGGTCCCGGTGGGCCTTGTTCATGCCGGCCTGGACCTTGAAGACGAAGCCGGAGAACGGGGATTCCACCGGGCGGGCGTTGCCCTCCACGTCAGGCCGGGGTGCGGCCGGCGGCGCGAAGTCCACCAGGGCATCCAGCAGTTCCTTGACCCCGAAGTTCAGAGCTGCGGAGCTGAAGAGGATGGGGGTGGCGGTGCCGGCGTGGAAGCTTTCCACATCGAATTCGAGGTTTGACTCGATCACCAGGCCGGCCTCGTCCACGGCGTCGGTCCAATCCTTGCCCTGGCTTTCGGCGGCCTGGTCCGGGGTGAAGTATTCGGTGAGGGCGATCTGGGCGCCGGAGTTATTGCGCTGGAACCGGGCGAAGCGGTCGTTGCGCAGGTTCCAGACGCCGCGGAAGTCACCGGAGATGCCCACGGCCCAGGTCAGGGGCATGGGCTGGAGGCCCGTGCGTTCGGTGATTTCGTCCATCAGGGCCAGGGCGTCGAGGCCGGGGCGGTCCCATTTGTTGATGACGGTGATGATGGGGAGGTTGCGGGCCTTGCAGACCTCGAAGAGCTTCATGGTCTGTGTTTCCAGGCCCTTGGCGGCGTCCACCAGCATAACGGCGCAGTCGACGGCGGCCAGCACGCGGTAAGTGTCCTCGGAGAAGTCGGCGTGGCCGGGGGTGTCCAGGAGGTTGATCACGGTGTCGCGGTAGGAGAACTGCAGGGCGGCGGAGCTGATGGAAATGCCCCTGTCCTTTTCCATCTGCATCCAGTCGGAGACGGTTTCCTTGCGGTTGGCCTTGCCGCTGGACGCGCCGGCGGTGCCGATTACCTTGGCGTGCAGCGCCAGGGCCTCGGTCAGGGTGGACTTGCCCGCGTCAGGGTGGGAAATGACAGCAAAGGTCCTGCGGCGGCCCGCCTCTTTGTGGATCCCGGAGATCCGGGCGGGGGTCAGGACTTCTTGGGACACGGTGCTACCTTCGCTGCGGTGGGGTCTGCCCGGGGCTCTGGCGGAACCTGTGGGGCGGCGGAAAAGCCAAGTTCCAGTTTATCGCAGGGCCGCAAACGGCGGCCCGCCCGCTTAACGCCACCGAAACCGGACGTTCAAAACAACGAAATGCAGGCCCGCTAGCGTGGCCGGATGATCACCGCAGCGAACCGGCGCCCCAGCAGGACACCACCCGGGGGCCGCTCCCCTGCCGGCATGCTGCCTTCCTGGACGGGGGACTGAGCGGTGCACGGCGTTCCGGTTTCCTACAACCCCTTCTTCGATCCGTTCGCAGCGGCCGCCCCGCGCCAGCAGGGCCCAGCCGCCGGCGGATCGCCACCGCCGGCCAACCAGCGCCGGGGCCAGCAAAGCGCCGCGGAGCACCGCGCCCTGCGCGCGGCCTCGCTGCTGCGGGTCAGCTCGGACCTGGAGCGGATGGTCCGCGAGCGCCGCAGCCCCTGACCCTCCCCAACTAACTAGCAGTTGTTGTCGTTTTGGGGGCTCATAACGACAACAACTGCTAGCTAGTTGGGAGTCGGAGGCGGGGGACTGTTGACGCACCACTATGGCGCAGGTTACAGTTTTTCCTGTTCGCAGTTATACGAATAACTGTCACGTATCACCCAAGGCCCAAGGAGGTGCCCGATGGCAAGGTCCCGACCCCATTCCGGACCCACCATGCATGATGTCGCGGCAGCCGCCGGCGTCTCCCAGGCCACCGTATCGCTGGTCCTCAACCAGGCATCCGGCGGCCGGTTTTCCGAGGAAACCCGCGTCCGGGTCCAGGACGCGGTGCAGGAGCTCGGCTACCGCACCAACGCCCACGCCAAAACCCTGCGCGACGGCGTCTCCGGCATTATCGGCTTCCTCGGCGACGCCGTGGCCACCACCCCCTTCGCCGGCAAGATCATCGAAGGCGCCCAGGAAAGGGCCTGGGAGGACGGGCTCCTCCTGCTGACCATGAACACCGGCGGCAACAAGGCCCTGGAAACCGCGTCGCTGGACTCCATGCTTTCCTACAAGGTGGCGGGAGTTGTCTATGCCGGCATGTACCACCGCCGGCTGGACGTCCCCGAAGCCCTCTCGGGCGTCCCCTCGGTTGTCCTGAACTCGCAGGACCGCCAGCGGCGGCTCCCCAGCGTTGCGCCGGACGAGGAGCTGGGCGGCTACACGGCCACCCGCCGCCTGCTCGATGCCGGGCACCGGCGCGTGGCGATGATCAACATCGAAACGCTGGAAAGCGAACTGCCGGCCGCCGTCGGACGCTTCAACGGCTACGTCCGCGCCCTCGCCGAGGCCGGGGTCCCGGCCAACCCGGACCTGGTCCGGTTTGGCAGCGGCAACGAACTCGACGGTTTCACCCACACCATGGAACTGATGCGCGGCGGCCACCCGCCCACCGCCATCTTCTGCGCCAACGACCGCACCGCATGGGGGGCCTACCAGGCCGCCTCGGAGCTGCGCATCTCGATCCCCGACGATGTCTCCATCGTCGGCTTCGACAACCAGGAAACTCTCGCCCCGCACCTGCGGCCGGGACTGACCACCCTCGAACTGCCCTTCATCGAAATGGGGCGCCGCGCTGTGGACCTCATCCTGCAGGGCGCCGAACCCGACGGGACCGTCGAATACATGGCTTGCCCGCTGGTGGAACGCAATTCAGTAACACATCCAAAGGAGTTGCCATGAGCCGCATCGCGGCCGGGACAACGCCGGCACCGCCGCCGGCCGCCCCCAACAGGTCCACCCAACGGGCCACACACCGCAAGCCGCTGCCGTTGCGCCTGAAAAGGGCGGCCAGGGCGTGGCAGTTATACGTATTACTACTGCCGTCACTCATCTACATTGCCGTCTTCAAATACTGGCCGATGTACGGCGTGCAGATCGCCTTCCGCAACTACAACCCCGTGGACGGCTTCACCGACAGCCCCTGGGTGGGCCTGGCGCACTTCGTCCGGTTCGTAAACTCGTACCAGTTCGGCCAGGTGGTGGGAAACACCCTCTGGATCGCTGTCCTGGGCCTGGTGGTGGCGTTCCCCATCCCCATCATCCTGGCCCTGCTGGTCAACCAGCTGCAGAGCGAACGGTTCAAGAAGTTCACGCAGACGGTGCTGTATTCACCGGCGTTCATCTCCACGGTGGTGGTGGTTGGCATCATGTTTGTGCTGCTCTCCCCGCGGTCCGGCCTGGTGAACAACGCCATCCAGCTGGCCGGCGGCGAGCCCGTGTTTTTTATGGGCTCGGCGGAGTGGTTCCGGCCCATCTACGTCATCTCGGATGTCTGGCAGAACGCCGGCTTCGCCATGATCGTCTACCTGGCGGCGCTGTCCGGCATCGACCCGGCCCTGCATGACGCCGCCAAAGTGGACGGCGCCTCCAAGCTCCAAAGGATCCGCCACATCGACCTGCCGGGCATCATGCCCGTCATCACGGTCCTGTTCATCCTGGCCATCGGCAACCTGCTCAACGTCGGCTTCGAGAAGGCACTGCTGATGCAGACCAACCTGAACCTGCCGACGTCGGAAATCATCCAGACGTACGTCTACCACGCCGGGCTGCAGCAGGCGCAGTTCAGCTACTCGGCCGCGATCGGCCTGTTCAACTCCGTCCTCAACCTGGTGCTGCTGCTCGTCTTCAACACGATTGCGCGCCGGGCCAACCAAGCAACCCTCTGGTGATGCCGCTATGTCCCTGAACACCAAGCCCGTGCCCGCACCGGCCACCCCCGCCCGCCAGGTTCCGGCCCCGAAGCGGACCTTCTCCTTCCGCGACCGGTGGGCGGACTCCGCCTTCAACGTCGCCGCGGTCACCATCCTCACGGCGTCCATCATCGCCGTCGTCTATCCCCTCTACTTCATTGTGATCGCCTCCATCAGCGATCCCAACGCCGTCTACGAAGGCAAAGTCTGGTTGTTCCCCTCCGGCGTCACACTGGAGGGTTACCAGCGGATCTTCGCGGACAGCCGGATCTGGAATGGCCTGGGAAACACGGTGGTTTACACCGTCCTGGGCACCGCCATCAGCGTCACCACCATCCTGTTCGGCGCCTACGCCCTGTCCCGCAAGGACATGCCCGGCCGGAAAATCCTGATGCTGCTCTTTGTCATCACCATGTTTTTCGACGGCGGCCTCATCACCAAGTACCTGGTGGTCCGCGACCTGGGCATGCTGGACACGGTCTGGGCGGTGGTCCTGCCCGGCGCGGTAGGCGTGTGGAACCTCATCATCGCCAGGTCCTTCTTCGAACACACCATCCCCGGCGAACTCCGCGAAGCCGCCCAAATGGACGGCGCCAACGACTTCACGTTCTTCTTCAGGATGGTGCTCCCGCTCTCCAAGCCGCTGATCATGCTGATGGTCATGGTCCATGTGGTGGCGCACTGGAACTCGTTCTTCGACGCCCTCATCTTCCTTAACGACGACACCAAGTACCCGCTGCAGCTGGTGCTGCGGAACATCCTCATCCAGTCCGACGTCTCCTCCGCCGGCACCACCGGCGGGGACATCGAGTCCTACGCGGCAGCCCAGCGGATCGGCGAACTTACCAAATACGCCATGATCGTGGTCTCCAGCCTCCCGCTGATGATCGCGCTGCCGTTTATGCAGAAGCACTTCACCAAGGGCACCATGATCGGCGCCGTCAAGAGCTGACGCTCCCTTCCGTATCGTCCGACGGCGGCACTCCCCTCGCGCCGCCGCCCCACCTTCCGCACCTTCCGCACCTCCCGCACCAAGTCCCGCACCAAGTCCCGCACCAAGAAAAGGATCGACCCATGGCCACCAGCCGCCGCAAACTCGCCGTCCTTGGCACCCTCATGGCAGGAACAATGCTGTTCACCGCCTGCTCGGGCTCCAAAGGCACCGCCGAGATCCAGGACGCCTCCGCCGAATTCGGCTTCCAGGAGACCGGCTTCCCGATCGTCAAGGACAAGCTGACCCTCACGTTCTCCGGCACCAAATCCGCCCTGGCCCCTGACTACGGCAGCATGTCGCTGGTGCAGCAGTGGGAAAAGGACACCAATGTGCACATCGACTGGGAAAACCTCCCCGAAGCGGTGTTCAAGGAAAAGAAGAACCTCATCCTGGCCAGCGGCGACCTGCCGGACGCGTTTTTCAACAGCGGCCTCACCGACGCGGAAATCACCACCTACGCCGCCAGCGGCACCCTGGTCCCGCTGGAGGGCCTGATCGAAAAAAACGCCCCGAACCTGGCTAAAATCCTGGCGGACCGGCCGGACATCAAGGCTGCCATCACCTCCTCCGACGGGCACATCTACTCCCTGCCCTCCGTTGAGGAGCTGGGCCTGGTCCAGTTCCCCAACGAAATGGCCATCAATACCGCTTGGCTGGACAAGCTCGGCATCCCGATGCCTAAAACTGTTGACGAACTCCACAACGCCCTGCTGGCGTTCAAGGCCAAGGACGCCTCCGGGACGGGCCGGACCATCCCGCTGAGCTTTATGCCCGGCTCGTGGTGCGGGGACATCGTGGACCTCATCGCCGCCCTGGGCGGGGTCCCAGACAACATGGACCACCGGATCGTCCAGGACGGCAAAGTCATCTACACCGCCACGCAGGACGGCTACAAAAAAGCCATCGGCACCCTGCACCAGTGGTACCAGGAAGGCCTGATCGATCCGGAGTCCTTCTCTCAGGACGACAAGGCGTACCTGGCCAAGGGCAAGGCCGGGACGGCAAACCTCGGCTCGTTCGTCTGGTGGGAAATCAAGGAAATGGTGGGCGCTGACCGGGCGGCGGACTACGCGCTGCTGCCCGTCCTCGAAGGCGTGGACGGCAAGCGGCTGGCCAGCCAGTCCAACAACCAGGAGATCGCCCGCGGCGCCTTCGCCGTGACCCGGACCAACAAGTACCCGGCAGCCACCATGCGCTGGGCCGACAACCTCTACGACCCCCTCCAGTCAGCACAGGCCAACTGGGGCCCCATCGGCGAAACCCTGCAGAAGGACGCCGCCACCGGCCTGCTGACCCAGATCCCCGCTCCGGCAGGGACCAGCGAAGGCGAGCGCCGCCAGAAGGTGGCCCCCGGCGGCCCCAAGGCCAACACCGCCGAAAACTTCGAGAAAGTGGTGGCCCCCGAGCCCCGCGCCGCGGAACGGCAAAAGACCATCCAGGAAAACTACAAACCGTTTGCAGCCAATGACGGCTACCCGCCGGTGGCCCTGTCAAACGAGGAAATCCAGCAGATCGGCACCATCGAAACCGACGTCTCCGCCCTGGTCAAGCAGACCACTGCCAAGTGGATTGTCTCCGGCGGCATCGACAGCGAATGGGACGGCTACGTCTCCCAACTGGAGAACGTTGGCGTGGACCGGATGATCGACATCTACCAGCAGGCCTACGACCGGTTCCAGCAAAACTCCTGACCCAAAACACAGCACGCCAGCCCGCACCTGCAGCACGAAACGAGACGCATCCATGAACCCCGCCACGCCCACCCTTGAGGCCTACCGGCCGGCACGCCACTTCGCCGCCCGGGACACCTGGCTCAACGACCCCAACGGCCTGGTGTTCCTCGACGGCACGTACCACCTGTACTTCCAGAACAACCCGTACGGGAACGTCCACGGCAACCTGTCGTGGGGCCACGCCACCTCCACGGACCTGGTGGACTGGGTGGAACAGCCGGTGGCCATCCGCTGCGATGAAACCGAAGAGATCTTCTCCGGCAGCATCGTGGTGGACCAGGAGAACACCTCGGGGCTCGGGGCGGCCGGGACGGCGCCGCTGGTGGCCCTCTACACCAGCGCCTACCGGCCGGCCTCCGAGCACCAGGGCACGCAGGCGCAGTCGGTCGCCTGGAGCGCGGACGGCGGCTACACGTGGACCAAGTACGCCGGGAACCCCGTCCTGACCCGGAACTCGCCGGAGTTCCGGGACCCCAAGGTGTTCCGGTACGAGGGCCCCGCCGGCAGCTACTGGGTCATGGCCGCCGTCGAGGCTCTGGATTTCGCGGTGCTGCTGTACCGGTCGGACAACCTGCTGGACTGGACGTACCTGAGCACCTTCGGGCCCGCCAACGGCACCGGCGGGGTGTGGGAGTGCCCTGACCTCTTCGAGCTGCCGGTGGACGGCAACCCGGAGCGCACCAAGTGGGTGCTCACCGTGAACATGAACCCCGGCGGCCCCAACGGCGGTTCGGCCGGACAGTACTTTGTGGGCCACTTCGACGGCACACGGTTCAGCTCCGAAACCACCGTCACCGAAGGCCTGCAGGACGACTCCCGGCTGGCCGATTACCACTGGCTGGACTGGGGCCGGGACTACTACGCCGCGGTGTCCTTCAGCAACGTCCCGGCCGGCCGGCGGCTGATGATCGGCTGGATGAACAACTGGCAGTACGCCAACCGGATCCCCACCGCGCCGTGGCGGAGCCCCATGAGCCTGGTCCGCGACGTGTGGCTCACCGAAATTGCGGGGCAGCCCCGGCTGGTCCAGGCCATCGCGCCGGAGGTCACCGCAGGAGCGGAGGCCGCCGCCCGCACGGAGGTCGCCGTCGCCGGCAGCCTGGCGGTCGACGGCGGCACCCCGGTCCAGCTGCTCCACGTCACCTTCACGCCGGAATCGGCTGACGTGTTCGGCATTGTGGTCCGCGGCGCCGCCGACGGCACTGCCGGGACCCGGATCAGCATCCGGCCCGGTGCCGGCAGCCTGGTCCTGGACCGGACGCTGTCCGGCGACACCGGCTTCGACCCATCGTTTGCCTCTGCCAGCACGGCGCCCATCCTGCCGGGCCCGGACGGAACCTACTCGCTCCGGATCTTTGTTGACCACTGCTCCGTGGAGGTTTTTGGCCAGGACGGCCTGGTCAGCATGACCGAACTGATCTTCCCGGACCCGGCCCACAGCACCATCAGCCTGTTCGCGGACGGCGGCACCGCCGGCGCCTCGCTGCAGCTGTGGGACGTGGCCTGACCGTGGCGGCCCAGGACACCCGTGGCACCGGCCTTGACGTGGTGGTGGTGGGCGAGGCGCTGGTGGACATCGTCACCACCAGCGCCGGCACCACCGAACATCCCGGCGGTTCCCCCGCCAATGTGGCCTACGGCCTGGGCCGGCTGGGTGTGCCCACGGGCTTCCTCACCTGCCTGGGCACGGACCGGCACGGCGCGCTGGTGGCGGAGCACCTGGTCCGGGCAGGGGTGGGGATCCTGTCCGGGTCGCCGAGGACCGGGCCCACCTCCACTGCCGCCGCCACCCTGGCGCCGGACGGATCGGCCCGCTACAGCTTCAGCATCCATTGGGACCTGCCGGCCTGGGATTCCGCCGCGCTAACGGCGCCACCCCGGGTGCTGCACACCGGTTCGATCGCCAGCTTCCTTGCCCCGGGCGCCGAATCGGTCCGCGGCCTCCTGGAGCAGGCGCAGGGCACCTCCCTGGTCACCTACGATCCCAACATCCGCCCGGACCTGCTGGGCAGCCACGCGGCAACCCTGGCCGGCTTTGAGGACCTGGTCCAGCTGGCGGATGTCATCAAACTCAGCGACGAGGATGCAGCCTGGCTGTATCCCCGCCGCGATCCGGCGGACGTTGCGGCGGAACTGGTGCGGCGCGGCGCACGCCTGGCAGTGGTGACCCTCGGCGCGGAGGGGGCGCTGCTGGCTACCCCGGTCACCACGCTGCATGTTCCGGCGGTACCTTCCGTAGTGGCGGACACCATCGGGGCCGGCGATTCCTACATGGCGGCCCTGATTTCCGGCCTGCTGGCGGTAGCGCCGGGCGAACTGGAACCGGCCACCGTGGAAGGGCTGGGCCGGATGGCCGCGGCGGCCTCGGCGATCACCGTGGGCCGGCCCGGCGCCAACCCGCCCACAGCTGCTGAACTGGCGGCCGCCTTGAAGGTGCCCCACCCCGCCTGATCCCATTCCCCCCAACTAGGTCGCAGTTGTTGTCGTTATGAGCCCCCAAAACGACAACAACTGCGACCTAGTTGGGTGGGGCGGGGCTTGGCGGTCCGGCAGGGCACACGGCGCCCCGGGCATGCGGCACGGCCGGGCCAAAAGCGCCCTCCCGGGCACAACGCGGGGAGGCATTCGGACCCCCTGCGCCGCTCCCTTCCCACGGGGCACTTTAAGGCTTGCCTGTGCGGATGGACACAATTCTTACCCCTATCATTGAGCTTGCAGGAAACTATGCACTTTTCATCCTGCCGGCAGAGTGCGGAAGCCGGCATTCCGGCGGGCACAGGTCCGCACCTTTGAAGGGACAACCATGGCGCGGAGCCCTGAAGAATCACTCAAGGCAACGCTGGGCAGGGTGGCGCCCGGGACTCCGCTGCGTGACGGCCTGGAACGGATCCTCCGGGGCCGGACGGGTGCGCTGATCGTCCTGGGCTCGGACCGGACCATCGACTCCATCTGCTCGGGCGGCTTCGACATCGGCATCGACTTCTCCCCCACCCGGCTGCGTGAACTGGCCAAGATGGACGGGGCCATCATCTGCGACAAGGACGCGGGAAACATCCTGCGCGCCGCCGTCCAGCTGGTCCCGGACTCCAGCATCGAAACCCAGGAATCGGGCACCCGGCACCGCACCGCGGAGCGCGTGGCCATCCAGACGGGCGTCCCGGTCATTTCCGTGAGCCAGTCCATGCAGATCATCGCCCTCTACGTCAACGGCCTGCGGCACGTGCTGGAGGGTTCGGAAAAGGTCCTGGCCCGCGCCAACCAGGCCTTGGCCACCCTCGAGCGGTACCGCTCCCGGCTTGACCAGGTCACCAGTTCCCTCTCCGCCCTGGAGATCGAGGCGATGGTGACGGTGCGGGACGTCGCCGTCACCCTGCAGCGGCAGGAAATGGTCCGCCGCATTTCCGAGGAAATAGCCCAGTACGTCCTGGAGCTCGGTGAGGACGGCAGGCTGCTCTCCCTGCAGCTGGATGAACTCACCGTGGGCCGCGGGCCGGGCAGCGATGTGATCATCCGCGACTACGCGGGCCCCGATGCTTCCCCCGAGGACATCGAAAAGGCCGTGAGCGCCCTGGTCAACCTGGGCCCCACCGAACTGATCGACCTCAGCAGGATCGCCGGCATGGTGGGCTTCGCCAGCGGCGTGGACAACCTTGACGCCGTGGTCCAGCCCCGCGGGTACCGGCTCCTGTCCGGCCTGAAGGCGGTTCCCAAAGCCGTGGCGGACCGGCTGGTGGACCACTTCGGCGGGCTCCAGTTCCTGATGGCCGCCACCATCGATGACCTGATGACAGTGGACGGCATCGGCGACCAGCGTGCCCGCACGGTCCGGGAAGGTCTCAGCCGCATGGCCGAGGCCAGCCTGCTGGACCGCTTTCTCTAACCCCGGCCCGGCAAAACTGGACCGCGGCCACAAACCGGCTCAGTTGAGCTGGAAAACAGCCTTGGGGCTGGCTTTGGAGCCGAGCTTCGCGGTGAAGATGTAGTAGGCCCCACCGCCGCCGGGCTTGGCCGAAACCGGCTGGCAGCCTTCAACACTCCTGGCCTGCGACCACGGAAAGTTGGCCGTTTCGCTGGCACCGGGCGCGATGGTTTTGATGAGGTCCTCGCTGGTGGACTGGCAGTCCCGGGACGAGAAGATCCGGTCGGCACCGCTGGTGACCAGGAATTCCATCTGCGAGGTGCCGATGTTGACCTCGCAGGGCATGGTGCCGCCGTTGGTGACCTTCAGGGTCAGCAGCGGTTTGTCGTCCGGCCCGTAGGCGCCCTTGTCCGTGGCTGCGGAGATGGTGACCAGGTTCTGGTTGCAGGACGGGGCCGCGGACGGCGTGGGAGTAGGGGTGGCAGCGGCACTGGTTGGCGCGGCGGCTGTTCCGCTGGGAGCGGGGTCCGTGGCTGAGGCCTGCTCCGACCCGCCGCCGAAGGCGCCGCCCAGGGCCAGCCCGCCCATCAGCAGGGCCAACGCCAGGAGCAGTGCGCCGCCGGCAAACAGCCTGCGGCGCCGGTACACGGCAGCGCCCGGCCTGCCGGCACCCGTTGCCGCCGAAGCCGCGCTTTTACCGCGCGATGATGTACTGCCTTGCCTGCCCATCCTCCTAGGCTAGAGAACCGGCACTGCTCTGCGGGGCCACCACGCCGCCGGACGGCCAACGAGCTGGTCACATCGCGTTTCAACCCGCCGGAGAACTTCCATTACAGTGTGGGGATCGATACCAAAACCCCCACCACCACAGTTCCCGCGCCGCCTGCCGGCGGCGAAGCCGGGCTCAGTTCCCTGCACGCAAAGATCAACGGCTGGTTTGACGAAACCGCCCGCGACCTGCCCTGGCGGGATCCGGCCTGCAGCCCCTGGGGCGTCCTGGTCAGCGAGATCATGCTGCAGCAGACACCCGTGGTCAGGGTGCTGCCCGTTTGGCACGAATGGCTGGAACGCTGGCCCACCCCCGCTGCCCTGGCAGCAGTTCCGGCAGGAGAAGCCGTCCGGGCCTGGGGAAGGCTCGGATATCCGCGCAGGGCATTGCGGCTCCACGCGGCGGCGGCCGCCATTGTGCAGGACCATGGTGGCAGCGTCCCCGCAACCCATTCCGAACTGCTCCAGTTGCCTGGTGTGGGCAGCTACACGGCCGCCGCGGTGGCGGCCTTCGCATTCGGCCGACGCGAAACTGTGGTGGACACCAACATCCGGCGCGTCCACGCCCGCCTGGTATCCGGAACGGCACTGCCGGCCCCCGCCCTGACCGCAGCCGAGATGCGCCTGGCCACCGCGCTGCTGCCGGCCGACGACGGCGCCTCCGTCCGCTGGAACGCCGCGGTCATGGAGCTGGGCGCCATGGTGTGCACGGCCCGGGCACCCAAATGCGTTGCCTGCCCGGTCCGGGACTCCTGTGCGTGGCTGGCCGCAGGCGAGCCGCCGCCGTCGTACATCCCCAAAGGCCAGGCGTGGCACGGCACCGACCGGCAGGTCCGCGGCGCCGTGCTTGCCGTCCTGCGCCTCGCGGACGCGCCGGTTACCCCGGACCTGTTCCAGGCCCCGCCTGCGGACCTGGGGTTCGCGCCGGAAGGAATCGGTGTGCCGCTGGCTGCCCTGCACCGGCTCAATTCAGCGCCTGAACAGTTGGAACGGGCGCTGGCCGGGCTGCTCACGGATGGGCTGGCGGAGCTCGCACACGGCGGCTACCGGCTTCCGGCCTGAGGGGCTGCGGCCGCAAAATGGCATACTTCGGACATAACGCAACCAGGGGGAACGCATGAGAATGATCATCTATGGCGTGTGGGCGCTGTTTATGGTGGCCGCCGTTTTCGCGATTATCCGGACCGTGCGGACCACGCGGCGCCAGTCGGAGCAGATGGCCAGCTGGCCCAAGGCCCGGGCCACCGTGACCGGCAGCGTGGCGGGGTGGACCAACGGCGGGGGCGGCT